>JAICKM010000086.1 GCA_025927935.1 Chloroflexia bacterium
CGCCGCTGCCACCGGCGGGTTTATCTCTAAAACCCCCAGGACTCGGCCTACTTGCAGGCGCGCTCCCGCGGCCCGCCCCACGACGAGTGGACGATCACCACGCTGGCGACAACCGAGCGCGATGGGCACCAGCTCTGGAGTCTGCTGCTCGAAGAGGCGTTGCGCCAGGCTGGCGAACGGGGCATCACCCGCGTATTTACGAAGGTGCCCGTTGACGACGACCGGATCGAGTTATTCCGTAACCTGGGCTTTGCCGTCTACTCGCACGAACGGGTTTGGGGCAATCTGTACGTGAAGGGCGCCGAGTTGGAGCACCCGCGGCGCGGGCCGTTGCGTACCTTAGAGAGCCGGGACACGTTTGATCTCTCCCAACTATATCGCCAGGTCACGCCGCGGGCGGTCCAGCAGGCCGAAGCGTTAACCAGTAAGCAGTGGCATCCCGGCTCGCGGGTGGCGGTGGGCGGGTTGGCCGCTCGCGCCTTTGTCTGGGACACGGCCAGTGTCCCGCATGACAGCACGTTTGCCCCGCACGGCATCGGCGGGTGGGTCCGCTTGTTGACCGGGCCGCGCGGGCACTGGATTACGACCCTGTTCCGCCCTGAGCAGCGCGGCACGGCGCAAGACGCCGTCGATTACATCTTATGGATGGCCCGCAAAAGCGCGCCGAAGCCCACCTACGTGGCGCTGCGCG
This sequence comes from Chloroflexia bacterium, assembly GCA_025927935.1. The sequence continues at coordinate 692 of JAICKM010000086.1, forward strand.
AATATCAGGTGGAACTTGAACCCTTACTGGAAGATCGGGGCTTCCACTTGCTCACCGAGCAAGCCCTACTGGTCAAATATACCGCGGTGCTGGACCGCCAGGGCGCCCCGGCGTTCGCCTTGCAGCGCGGCCATCGTCTGGTTGTCAGCGATTGGACTATGTCCCGCGCTGCGCCGGACCAGGTGATTGCATGTCCGACGAACCATTAGACTATACAGCACTCACGCAGCGCCATGTCGGCGGCCTGCCCGACGAACCGGCGGCGCCAGGGGGCAACCGGCCCGCGGGCGAACAAGAAATTACCGATGACCTGGAGGAGTTGTTACAGACACTGCCGCCGGCCATCTTGCGCAACCTCGAAGCGCAGAATAATCGGTCGCAACTGATCGAGGTTGTGATGGACCTGGGGCGCAATCCCGAGGCGCGCTATCACGGCAGCGAGGTGCTGCTCAGCGACCTGGAGATAACGCGTGACGATCTGCGCTACGTGGTCGAGCGCATCGGCCACTTCGGCGAGGACAACCGCGCGGGTATCGAGCGCACGCTGCACCGCATCTCCTGCATCCGCAACCGGTCGGGCGAGGTGATCGGGCTGACCTGCCGTATCGGCCGGGCCGTCTACGGCACCATCAACATCATTCGCGACCTGGTGGAATCGGGCAAGAGCATTCTGTTGCTGGGGCCGCCCGGCGTCGGCAAGACGACGCTGCTGCGCGAGGTGGCTCGCGTGCTCAGCGACGAGTTCCGCAAGCGCGTCGTGATCGTCGATACCAGTAACGAAATCGCGGGCGACGGCGACATTCCCCATCCGTCGATTGGCCGGGCGCGGCGCATGCAAGTGCCCAGCCCCGAGCGGCAGCACGCCGTGATGATCGAGGCGGTGGAAAACCATATGCCCGAAGTCATCGTCATCGACGAGATCGGCACCGAGTTGGAAGCGGCGGCGGCGCGGACCATCGCCGAACGGGGCGTGCAACTGGTGGGCACCGCGCACGGCACCACGCTGGAAAATCTGATGCTCAACCCGACACTGTCCGACCTCATCGGCGGGATCCAGACGGTGACGCTGGGCGATGAAGAGGCGCGGCGGCGCGGCACGCAAAAGTCGGTCCTGGAGCGCAAAGCCCCGCCGACCTTTGATGTCATGGTCGAGATCCTCGACCGCGACCGCGTGGCCGTGCACCAGGACGTGGCCGAGGTGGTCGACTCGATCCTGCGCGGGGCACCGCTGGCTCCCGAAATCCGGGAGCGGCACAACGATGGGCGCATCAGCTCGCGTCCGGGCCAGTTTGAGGCCAGCCGCGACACCACGGCCTATACCCCGGCCCCCGGTCGCGGCGGGTATGACCAATCCTATAACCGCGGGCGCGGCGGGCGCCGGCGCGGGGGTGGCGGTGGGGGAGGTTCCTACCAGGCGGGCGGCGGTGGGCAGGGCGGCTACGACCGCATGAGCGGCGGGCGGGGCGGGGGCGGCATGACCAGCATGGCCGCATTGAGTCCCGGTCCGTCCCGCCTGACCTCGCGCGCCGCGCCGGTGAGCGATTATTATGGCGAACGCAGCGAGCGCCAGGCGGCGACCGCGCGCTATACCGTCTATGACGAGGATCACGGGGACGACGACGAGACCGGGCCGGTGGCGCTCGCCCCGGTGAGTGGGGCCGTGTCTCCGATCCCCCGCGCGCCGGGGCTGCCCGGCAGCAGCACGAAACCCCTGCGCATCTATCCCTTCGGGGTCAGCCGCAACCGGCTGGAGCAGGCCATCGGCGGGCTGAACGTGGATGTGATCCTGAGCAAAGATATTGCCGATGCCGATATCGTGCTGACGCTGAAGAACTACTATCGCAAGAAGCCGCCCGCGTTGCGCCAGGCCGAGGCCGAGGGCTTGCCGGTGTATGTGCTCAAGAGCAACACCGCCAGCCAGATGCAAGGTATACTATCCAACATCTTCGAATTGGCCCCCGGCAGCGCTCAGGCGGCAGGCGGGGATGAGGACCCGGTGACGAACGCGATCGAGGAGACCGAGGCGGCCATCACCGAAGCCCTGGAAACCGGCCACCCGGTCGAACTCCCGCCCGCGAACGCCTACATTCGCCGGCTGCAACATCAGATGGCCGAACGCTACAACCTGGGGTCGCAGAGTCGCGGGCGCGAGCCTAATCGTCGGGTACGGATATTCCGCCATGAATGATAATCCGAAGAAGCTGGTTATTGTCGTGATTCAGGGCCAGGATATCGGCGCGGTCCGCCGGGCACTCCCGCCGGCGGGCTTCGGCATGACCGAGGTCGATAGCCTGGGCGGCTTCCTGCGCGAAAACAACGTGACGTTGCTGATCGGTACGGAAGAGTCCCGGCTGGGCGATCTGTGGCGGCTGCTGGCCGAGAATTGCCTGACGCGCACCGAATATATCAGCCCTTTCCAACCGGCGTACGGGCCGGGGGATGTCTTCCTCCCGCGCCCCGTGGAGGTGCAGGTGGGAGGCGCGACTGTCTGGGTGGTGGACGTGGAGCGCTTCGCCAACCTGTGACCGTCTCCGCATGGAGGAGAAGAGGTTCATGAGCTGCCCGTTCGCCGGACTGGCAACCCGCTACACCATGCGCGACGAACGCGTCAGCGTGCGCATTTGCGGCGCCGTGCCCTATGAGCGCGACTCCGATCCGGAAGATCTGCCGCTGCCCAGCGTCTGTTTTAGCCACGCCGCCTGGGAAAGCTGCGCCCACTTTCTGCGACTGACCCAGCGCCGGGAAGTGGCGCGGCGCCTGGGCTTACCCCTGCGGGATGGGTCCGATCCGGACGAGGAGGATCTGGTGGCCGAGGTGCTCACCCCCATGTTTGAGTTCCCGGACCTGCCCCCGGACCCGGATCCGCGGGAAGACCGGGGTCCGTCCGGAGTCAAGTAATTTATGCCGCTAATTACCATACCTGATCTAAGCGGGTTCGTGCCCGCCTTCCAGTTGTTTGTCGCGTGTACCGGGGCCTATCTCGTGGCGCTCTGGCTGAGCCTGATCATCTGGACCTTTCGCGATATCCAGGGCCGCACCCGCGATGTGATCTCCATGGCGCTTTCGACGCTTCTGGTGGCGATCTTCACCGTGCCTGGCCTGCTGCTCTATCTGATCCTGCGGCCCAAGGAAACGCTGTCCGAGTCGTATGAGCGTTCGTTGGAAGAAGAGTACTTGCTGCAAGACATCGAGGACGCCGAGATCTGCCCCGCGTGCAAGCACCGGGTGGAGCGCGATTTCATGTACTGCCCCCATTGCCGCACCCGGCTGCGCCGCGAATGCGAGGGCTGCGGTAGCGCGGTGAGCTTGCGCTGGGCCGCCTGCCCGCACTGTGGTCGCTAAAGCACGCCTCCTCGGCTTCGCCAGTCTGCTGATCGCGCTGCTGTTGGTGCCGCGGTTAGTCCAGTTTGTCACTTTCAGCACGGGGCTGGTGACGTGGCACTGGCAGATGGACTACGACGAAGGCGTCAACCTCCACGCTGCCTGGTTGCTGGCGCACGGCGACAATATCTACCTGCCCAACCCGCCCGACCGCTTCATCTCCGCGCCGTACCCGCCGCTGATGTACCTGCTGACCGTGCCCACGCTCTGGCTCGGCGGCTTGCAACTGCTCGGCCCGCGCCTGATCGTGCTGGCGGGCACGCTGGCGATTGGCGGTTTGCTGGCCTACCTGGTGCGCCGGGAGGGCGCGGGCTGGCCCGGAGCCGTGCTGGCGGGCGCGACCTGGTTCGCGCTCACTCCGGTGATCATCTGGGGCGCCCTCTACAAGCAGGATATGATCGCCTTGGCCCTCGGCTTAGCGGGCCTGGCCGTGTTGCAGGCGCAGCCGCAGGGGCGCGGGCGCTACTGGGCGCTGGCGTTGTTTGCGCTGGCGTTCTTCACCAAGCAATCGGCCCTGGCTCCGGCGGCGGCCGGCGTGGCCTGGCTGTTCCTGCGCGACCGGCGGGCCGGCCTGCGCTTCGGCGGCCTGTTGCTGGCCGTGCTGGTCGCCGGGTTCGTGTTCTTGATGGGGGTGTCGCGCGGCGGCTTCTGGGAGCACGCCATCGTCTACCAGACCTTCCCCTGGGCGCTCTCCGACTGGCGGCGAGTGATCGGGCGGCTCACCGGCGAGTACGGCGCGCTGACCCTGATCGCCGGAGTCGTGGCGCTGTGGGGGCTGGGCGGCTGGTTGCGCCGCCTGCGTGGGGCTAACCTGGTGCGCGATAACCTGGAGCTGGCGCTGCCCATGCTCTACGCCCTGGCTGCGACCGGATCGCTGATGATCCAGGCAGGATATGCAGGGGCCAACTATAATCACCTGCTGGACATCTTTCCGCCGCTGATCTGGCTGTTGGGCCGCGCGCTCGCCGGGGCGCGCACAGTCCGCACGGCGCCGCAGTGGGTGCTGGCGGCCGGACTCTATACGCTCATGCTGATCCAGGTCTGGCTGCCACAGGGACCGGAGCGCTGGTACAGCATGATCTACTGGCCTAGCGCCGCGCGCTCCACTGAGATGGCCCGCCTCGCTACCTTGCTGCGCGACACGCCCGGCGAGATCTATACCGAAGACGCGACCCTTGTACTGCTCGACGGCCGTGCCCTGGCCTATGATGACCCGGATACCAGCGCCGTTATGGGCCAGCGCGGGCTGTGGGATGAGCGGCGCGTGGTGCAGGATCTCCGCGACCGCCGCTTTCCGCTGATCTTCACGCGCCACGGGGCCTATCGCTGGAGCCGGGCCGGTCTGGCCGCCTTCGACGACAGTTACGAGCCGGCTTTCCAGGGCAGCATTGATATCTACCGCCCGCGAGTCTATCCACTGCGCCCGCAGTACACGCTCGGCTGTGAGATGGGCAGCCCGGCGGAATTGCGCCTGGCCGGGGTCAGCCTGGGGCCGGGCCTGGCCGCGGACGGCATCGCGGCGGGCAGCGATCTGCGCCTGGCCCTCTACTGGGACGCGCTGCGCCCGCCCGGTGATTATGCTACCTTCGTCCATCTGATCGACGCGACGGGGAAAACCGTGGCCGCCCGCGACAATCCGCACAGCGCCGCCGGCCGGCCCACCTCGGCCTGGGCGCCGGGTACATCCGTCACCGAGATCACCGACCTGCCGCTGCCCGCGGGGCTGGCGCCCGGCGCCTACCGCCTGATCGGCGGCGTCTACAGCACCGCCGGGGGGCAATTCCAGGCCGTGCCGGTAGCCTGCCCCGCCGCGCCGGAGCGCCGGGTGGGCGATGCCGTGGACCTGGGCGCCGTGCCGGTGCGCTAGCCGGCTTATACAGAGAGAGCCTTCATGACCGATCTGCGAATCCTGGCCGACCGTGTCCCCGGTTGGGCCATCCCGCGTCCGCCTGCCTGGGCTGCCCGTGCCGAGCCGGCGTCCTTGCCGAGTTGGCGGGCCGCCCTGCGATTCGCCTGCCTGGCCGTCCTGGGCGTGCGCCTGCTGATCACCTTCTGGGCGGCGGCGGATCTGCTCGTCCAGCCCGCGGACCAGGCGTCGCTGGAGCAACAGTACGCCATCTGGCATGCTCCGCTGTACGGGGAAGGCGTGGCCGGTCTGTTGCTCGGCCCCTGGCAGCGCGAAGACAGTCTGCGCTACGAGCAGATCGCGGCGCGCGGCTACCAGGCCGGCCAGGGCGACATCGTGCTGTTCCCGCTGTTCCCGCTGTTGCTTCGCCTGGTGGGCGTGGTGACGCTAGGCAATTACGCCGTGGCGGGCGCCCTGGTGAGCCTGCTGGCGACTATCGGCGCGGTGACCGTCCTGTACCGGTTGATCCAGATGGATTTCAACCGCCTGGTGGCTGAGCGAACCGTCGCCTATCTGCTGCTGTTTCCGGTCGCCTACTATCTGCTCATCCCCTACGCCGAGCCGGTCTTCCTGGGCCTGGTGTGCGCCACGTTTTACGCTGTGCGGCGCGGGCACTGGGCGTGGACGGCGCTATTCGCCTTCCTGGCGGCGCTCACCCGGTTGCAAGGCGTGCTGCTGGCGATCCCGATTGGCATTGAGGCCCTCGCTGTCGCAGGGTGGCAGCTTCGGGCGATTCCCTGGCGTAAGGGACTGCCGGCGGTCGCCGCCCCTATCCTGGGCCTGGCCGTTGAGCAGGCGTTCAACAGCTGGATCGTCCGCGATGCCCATTCCTGGCTGGAGTGGCAAGCCGCTTTCGGCGGCGGCAAGTACACGACCTGGCCTTGGGTCGCACTGGCGGGCAGCTTGCAGAAGGTGATCGGTGAACGCGGGATCACCGTCAACACCTTTGATTTCGCCGTCGCCGTGCTGTTCCTGGCGCTGCTGGCACTCTGTATACGCTACCTGCGGCCCAGCTACACGCTTTGGGCCGCCGCGATGGTGCTGCTCCCGCTCTCGTCTTTCGGGCCGATTTTCCCGCTGCAAGGGCTGTCGCGCTACATCTTGCCGACCTTCCCTTGCTTCCTGGCCCTGGCAATCTGGGCGCTGGGCCGTCCGCGCGCCGTCCATCTGGGCATCATCGTCCTCTGGGTCAGCTTCCTGCTGATTTGGATCATGGTCTTCATCCACGGGCACTGGGTCGCCTGATCGCTATCCGGCAATGGTTGCGGCTCTGTAAGGCGGGCCGGGGCAGCTTAAAGCCGGCTTTAAGCTCGGCGGGTTAGTGTAAAAGACAAGCGACTCCAGCCCGTGCAGGGCGTGGTCGCCCCTCGACGCAGCGGCAGCGTGTGCGGCATGCCGTTGGCTTGCGAGAGGTAGATGCCCATGGTATAATGCCGCATGGGGGTGAATCCGGCACCCATCCGTGGGGCTGCCTGCTGGTTCGCTCGCCCTCAGATGGTGTCAATGAGGACACCTTTCGGACTTCAATGTTGAAGGAGACAGTTATGGCTATTGACCCCTCGTTGGTCTGCTTTTTCAAAGGGGAGTATGTGCCCCTGGCTGATGCCAAGATCGGCATCCTGACGCACGGCTTCAGCTACGGCACCGGCTGCTTCGAAGGGATTCGCGGCTACTATAACGAGGAACAGCAGCAACTCTACCTCTTCCGCCTGCAAGACCATTACGCGCGCCTGCACCAGTCGGCGCGTATCCTGCTGATCAACATTCCCTATACCGTGGACGAACTGTGCGAGATCACCCGCGAGTGCATCCGGCGCAGCGATCTGCACAGCGATGTCTATGTCCGCCCCTCGGCCTACAAGTCGTCCGAAGTCATCGGCGTCCGATTGCATAACCTGGACGACGAACTCTATGTCACCGCTCAGCCGTTCGGCAACTATATCGACATCGACCGGCCCTTGCGCGCGGGCGTGTCCTCGTGGCGGCGCATCGACGACAACATGGTGCCCGCGCGGGCCAAGATCACCGGCTCCTACATCAACAGCGCCTTCGCCAAGAGCGAAGCCCAGTTGAACGGCTTCGACGAGGCGATCATGCTCAACAACGATGGGCACGTCTCCGAGGGCAGCGCCGAAAACCTGTTCATGCTGCGCAAGGGCACGCTCTATACTCCGCCCGTCACCGAGAACCTGCTCGAAGGCATCACCCGCGAGAGCATCATCACGCTGGTGCGCGAGGAACTCGGTGTGCCGGTCGTGGAGCGCGTCATCGACCGGACGGAACTCTATGTCGCCGATGAACTCTTCCTCTGCGGCACGGGCGCGCAGATCGCGCCGGTCGGCAGCGTGGACCATCGCCCGGTCGGCAACGGCCAGATCGGCGAACTCGGCCGCCGCTTGCAGCAACTCTACTTCGACGTGGTGCGCGGCAAGGTCGCCAAGTATGCCCACTGGTGCAGCCCTGTCTATGCGCCAGCGGCCGGCGTCCAGACCGAGGACCGCACCCTGGCGGGCGGAGCCGCTAACGGCAACGGCCACACCAACGGCAACGGTAACGGCCATGCCAATGGGCACGGCAACGGCCATGCCAACGGCGATGCGACCGAGCACAATCACGACATCGACCGGGTGCCGGTGGTGCCCACGGTGCCGATCACCGCGACCCATCTGGGGCACAAGTAGCCGCCCATCGTTAGGTGTGAGAGAGGACCGGGTGTTGCGCCCGGTCCTCTTTTGCGTGTGGCGTTGGCACTCTTGCTTGACGGGCAGCCCATGCGACCGCTATAATGAGCGCGATATTGTGCCGGGCCTTTCCGCGCAGCTGGGCTGGTTGCCCCTGCGTGACGACACAACCCCGGCCTGGAAGAGCAGGAGCAACAACAAGGTATGGATATGGACAAGAACAGCGACGCGCCCGGCAAAGTGACCTGCGGCGCCTTGCGGGCTGCCGATGCCGGCGCACGGGTGCTGCTGAATGGATGGGTGCATCGCCGCCGCGACCACGGCGGTTTGATCTTTCTCGATGTGCGGGATCGCTGGGGCATGACCCAGGTGGTCTGCAATCCCGCCGATGCGCCCGAGGCCGCCGCGACCGCCGAGACGGTGCGTAGCGAGTACGTGGTCCAGGTGGAGGGCACCGTGCGGGCGCGCCCGGAGGGCATGCGCAACCCCAAGCTCGCCACGGGCGATATCGAAGTCGTGGCCCACCGGTTGACGATCCTGAATGCCTCCAAGCCGCTGCCTTTCGAGATCGCCGGCGCCGCGGAGCCGGACGAGATGGTGCGCCTCAAGTATCGCTATCTCGACCTGCGCCGCAGCGACATGCAGCGCAGCCTGGAGTTGCGCCACCGGGTCATCAAGTTCATCCGCGACTACCTGGATGCCCGCGACTTTCTGGAGATCGAGACGCCGATCCTGTTCAAGAGCACGCCGGAGGGCGCCCGCGACTACCTGGTGCCCAGCCGCGTCCATCCCGGCACATTCTACGCCCTGCCGCAATCGCCGCAACAGTTAAAGCAGTTGCTGATGGTGGCTGGCATCGGGCGCTATTTCCAGATCGCCCGCTGCTTCCGCGACGAGGACCTGCGCGCTGACCGCCAGCCGGAGTTCACCCAACTGGACCTGGAGATGAGCTTTGTCGAGCGCGAGGATATTCTGCAACTGATCGAGGGGATGCTGACCGAGATGGTGCCCGCGGTCAGCGAGAAGCGCCTCATGACCACGCCCTTCCCGCGCCTGAAATACGCCGATGTGCTGGAACGCTACGGTAACGACAAGCCCGACATCCGTTTCGGTATGGAGATCCACGACCTGGGCGAGATCGTGCGCGGCAGCGAGTTTGCCGTGTTCCGCGACGCGCTACAGGCAGGCGGAGTGGTCCGCGGTATCGCCGCGCCCGGCTGCGGAGGCTACACGCGCCGCGAACTCGACGACCTGACCGAGCAGGCCAAACGGGCGGGCGCCCGCGGCCTGGTCTGGGTGGCGCTGGAGAACCGCGCGCCCGACGGCTGGCAGCTCCGCTCCCCGGCGGCCAAGTATCTGCAACCCGCCGAAGTGGACGGCATGGCCGATGCGCTGGAGGCCAAGGCGGGCGATCTGTTGCTGCTCGTGGCCGATAAGCGCGAGACCGCCGGGGCCGTGCTGGGCAAGCTGCGCGTCGAGATGGCCCGCCGCCTCAACCTGCTCGACGACGATGTACTGGCCTTTGCCTGGGTGCTCGACCCGCCGCTGCTGGAGTGGAACACCGACGAGAACCGCTGGGACGCCGTCCACCACCCCTTCACCATGCCGGTGGCCGAGGATATTCCGCTGCTGGATACGGACCCCGGCGCGGTCCGGGCCACGGCCTACGACATTGTCTGCAACGGCTTCGAGCTTTCGACCGGCTCGATCCGTATCCACGAACGCCCGTTGCAGGCCAAAATATTTGGCCTGATGGGCTACTCGGCGGAGGAAGCCAACTTCCGGTTTGGACACCTGCTCGAAGCGTTCGAGTATGGTGCCCCGCCCCACGGTGGCATCGCCCCCGGCATTGACCGCATCGTCATGCTGCTGGCGGGCAAAGATAATATCCGCGACGTGATCGCGTTCCCCAAGACGCAATCGGCCACCGATTTGATGACCGATGCGCCGTCTCCCGTGCCCGAACAGGCGCTACGGGAACTGCACATCCAGGTGCGTGAGAAGGACCCCCGACCCTAACACGAACGGCAGGAGGTACGTTTCATGGAACAGCGCGCTGGCGCGGCCCAGGTTCCCGTTGCTCGAATATTGGAGATGATCGCGGCCACGCTCTACCAGGAACGCGGCCGGTTGAACGGCCTGTCGAGTTTCGGCGGCGACGCCAAACATGGCGACCGCATGGCCCGCGCGTTTGCCGACGCCGCCGATACCGTCGTCGCCGCGGGCATCGGGGATGCCGGCAAGGAACTGCAACTGGCGGGGCAGGTCCTCGCCGATCCCGCCTATGGGCGGGCGTCGCGCTATTTCGCCCAGGGCTTTACCCAGGCGGCGCCGCCGTTTCTTGGGCAAGCCGGCCTCAGCCTGGCCGACCTGGGGCCGTTGCTGACCGGGCTGCTCGAAGGCGTGCGCGCCGATAACCCGGCCCAACCGGGCATGGGCACGATGATCGACGTGCTGATCCCCGCCACCATGGCCTACACCGGCGCGGTGCAGCAGCGGCTCAGCTACAACCAGGCCATCCAGGGCCTGCTAGGCGCGGCCATGAGTGGCGCGCGCAGCACGGCGAATATGCCGCAGCCCTACACGCGCACCCAGGGCGGCGGCACCGGGCCGGCCGGCCAGATCGACGTGGGCGCGGCCTTCACCCAGACCGTGCTGACCGGCCTGGTCAAGGCCCTGCTGGGCGACAAGGTGCCGCCGACGCCCAGCGGCCAGAACAGCGACAACTTCTTGCTCAACCTGATCCAGCAGGGCATCGACCTGGGCAATATCGTCGCCGCGCCCAAGCAAAGCGAAGTCGAGAGTCTGCTGGGGGCCACCGGCCGCGCCGGACGTTACGCGCAGCCGTTGAGCGACACGGATCCCGGCTACGGCAAGGGGACTGCGGTGGTCGGCGAGCCCAAGCGGTAATATGCGGTGCTAGGCGTAACAGAACAGGGGCGCGTGCCCGGCACGCGCCCCTGTTGCGCTTTCCGGCCCGGCTCAGCGCGCGGCGTCCCCGTTTAGGGCATCCATGGCGTGGATATGGGGCGCGATTAACAGCGCCGCCCCGCCCATAATCACCGCCCCGATAGCGACAGCGATCCCTGGGCCGGTGATCTCGGCCAGGCTCGCGGTGACGAGCGCGCCTAACGAGGCCAGGCCGATGATGGTGATGGCGTAGAATGAGAGGATGCGCCCGCGCAGCCGTCCCGGCGTCTGGAGTTGCAGCGTCGTGCTGATCATTGTCGCCGCCACCTGGCTGCTGATGCCCGTGCCGGTGAGCAGCACCAGCGCCACCGGGAACCAGGGGTTGAAGCTGTAGAGGATGAGCAGCCCGGCGAAGGCCAGCACCGCTCCGATCAGGATGCGTTGCTCCACGCGCAGGTCGCGCCGCCCGGCCAGGACGCCCGCGCCCAGCAACGCCCCCAACCCTGGCGCCGCGTACAGCAGCCCCAGGCCCCGTGCGTCCACATGCAGCAAGTCGCGCGCAAAGGCGGGCGTCAGTTGGATGTACGAGCGCCCGAAGAACCCGACAAGCGCGGACAGGAGCACGAGCAAGCCGACCACCCGTGTCGATTTGACATAATGCCCGGCCTGGCGGAGACTTTCGACCACCGGGACAGACTCGCCATGGGGCCTGCTGTTCACATCGCGGATCAGGAAGAGCGCGACCAGCACGGCCAGGAAACTGAGCGTGTTGAGCAGAAAGAGGCCGCCGGGCGTGAGGATCGGCAGCAGAACGCCGCCGAGGGCCGGGCCGATCAGCGCGGCCCCGGTGTACGAGGCGCCGTTGAGCGCGGTCGCGCTGATCAGATCCTGCCGGGGCACCAGTTCGGGCAGCAGCGCCTGACGCGCCGGGTTATCGGCGGACAGGAACGTGGCGCCGAGGAAGGCGGCCAGCAGCACCCACCAGACGGTGATCTGCCCGCTGAAGGTGATCCAGGTGATCAGCGCCGCGCTGAGCATTTGCCCCGTCTGTGTGCATTTGAGCAGGGTCAGCTTATCCACGCGGTCGGCCAGCGCGCCGCCCAGCAGCGGAAACAGGGTCATGGGCACGGCGAAGGCCAGGCTCGCCATGCCCAGCCAGACCGTCGAGTGGGTGAGCACATAGTAGATCAGGTAGCCTTGGGCCACCGTCTGCATCTGCGACCCGGCGTTGGAGACGATTAGCCCCGCCCAGAGCAGGCGAAAGTTCCGCGAACCGAGCGCCGCAAAGCGGGGCCGGGCGCCCGCCGGGCCACCGGGAAGGGGAGCCGGCGCCGGGCGTTCAGATGGGGTGTCCCTGGATGGCCGGATCTCAGTTGTCACGCACCGCTCACAACTCCGCCAGCCGGCCCGCCACCTCGCGCAGATCGGCGACCACTTCGCCCCGCACGCGGTCGTAGTCGGCGCCGACCTGACGCATCACATAGGACGGGTGATAGGTCAGCAGTACGCGGGCGCCGTACGGTCCATCGGTCCAGATGCCGCGCTCGCGGCCCATCTTCACCTCGCGGCCCAGGATCGTGGATGCCGCCGTCGCGCCCAGGCAGCAGATCAGGCGGGGCTTGAGCAGGTCCATCTCGCCCTCGCGCCAGATGGCGCAGGCGCGCACTTCGCCCACGCGCGGCGGGCGGTTGGAAACGCGGCGGCCCTCCTGCTTGGTGGGCCGGCACTTCACCGTGTTGCTGAGCCAGATGTCCTCGCGCCGGATCCCGGCGTCGCCGAGCATCCCATTCAACTCCTTGCCCGCGCGGCCCACGAAGGGAACTCCTTGCTCATCCTCGTCGGCGCCGGGCGCCTCGCCGAAGATGATCAGCTTGGCCTCCGGGTTGCCGACGCCAAAGACGACCTGGGTGCGGGTCAGCTTCAGGTCGCAGCGGATGCAGGCCAGCGCGGGTTCGCGCAGGGCGGCCAGGGCGGCGGCGGTATCGCCGGAGAAGTAGACCGGCCCGGCGGCGTCCGCCGGGGTCTGCGCGCGCAACGAGATTTCGGGATCGGCAGCCATAGGTCGAGTGCCTCCTGTTGCTAAACTAGGCGCGGATGGGAGCAAGAAAGATGCCGCCTGCCTGCCGGTTACTACGGGCGTTTCCGCTGATAAGTGGAACGGGTGCGCGTGTAATTGTGAGCGTGGACGTACAGAAAGCTCTCGCGCTCGGCTTGCATTAAGTCCCAGAACGAGCGATAGCGGTGGGCGCCCGGAATCCAGTGCGCGAAGAACCACGCCTCCCACTCGCCGTCAGGGAAGACGACTTTGGGATTGAGCAGGCAGACGCCGTCGCCGGTGTCCTCGCTGATTTCGAGCGCCGTCTGTAGATACTCGTCGCGCAAGGCCGCTTGCTCGTCACCGTAGACGAAGTATTCCTCGTCGGGCACGGGCGGCGTGGGACCGTAGTAGGTCGCTCCCGACATCCAGGCGTCGATCAAGTCCTGGTGCCGGGCGGCGTACCACGCGATCTCCTGCACCGTCCAGAGCCTGTGGATGAAGAACCCCGCCGCGCGCCAGCCGTCGGTCGTTGCCAGGAACGCGCGATAGGACGGCGGCAAGCGCACGCCCAACCGCGCCTCGGCGCCGGCGATTTCCGCCTCCCCGGCGGGCAAATAACCCAACCAGCCGGATTCGCCCACCTGGGACTCGACGCTTGCCGCAATATCCTCGCAGGCCAGCAACTCGCGGCTCCATTGAGTGAGGAAA
>JAICKM010000154.1 GCA_025927935.1 Chloroflexia bacterium
CTGCTGGCGAGCGCGGGCGTCAGCGTCCTGCTCTGGCCGCTTCCCGCCCTCACCGGCGATATTGTATCCTTCGGCATCGCCTGGGCCCTCGTCAACGGGGCGGTTGCCGGCACCTTCACCCTCTCGTTCAACGTGCTGGCCGGCTCCACCACCCCCCAAGCGCGGGGCCGGGTGATGATCTTCTCCTACCTGCCGGTGGTGGCCGGCCAGGCGATCGGTCCGGCGCTGGGCAGCGTGGTCACGCCGATCAGCCTGTTCGCCGTCTTTCCGCTGGCCGCGGCCCTGACCGCCAGCGGCATCGCCGCGATGCTCCTGGCCCACCGGCAGCCGGTCGCCGCAACGCCCGAGCGGGTTAACGGGCAGGGTTGAAACCGGGTATAGTTCCGCTGTCCGCGATGCTCCGTCCGGCTTACGTAGCCCATGCGGCACATTGGTGGGCGATGAACCACTGTGGGCAGGTTTGAGTTGGCAGTGGGATCAGGCACCGTTTTGCCGCCGTCAAAGCCGCGTTCGCCGCCTTGATCGGCACTCTTTACGCTTTGACTATCAATGCTGGCCGCGCTAGGTTGCTCAGCACCACCAGCGGCACCACGCCGCTGGTCGCGTAGAGCTTCGTGTACCTTCTGCCAGGTGCCGTCGTCACGCCAAGCATAGAAGTAATGCGAGACGATCTTGTAAGGCGGCGGCAACCGGTTCAACCTGGCCTTCGCCACAGCGGGCAGTGGGTCGAGCCGTATACCGGCCTGACTCTGGACGAGTGCCTGGCAAGCATCCGGGATGACCCTTTCTTTGCGCTGTGGCCGGACGGACTATGGTTTGACCTGACCGCGAAACCGGCCCGCGCGCCGGCCCGTTTATAGAGTGAGCAGGGTTGGCCTAACGCCCGGCGCATACGGACATGGGTCGCGTTACCGGCGGCGGCGTTGACAAGCCCCCACCACAAGCGTATACTAAGCCTGGGCGTATGCATGAATCCGCCGAATGTAGTTGTGTTTGGCAGCATGCGCCCGGTTACGGGAGCGTCGCAGCGCACCCATCCCACCCAGGATCGGGGTGGACGACGCCGGAGTGTTTTCCGGCGCGATGGCGACAACGCCGCTGCGACATCCGTGGCGCACTTCTGGGGTGCGCCCGGCCTCCCGCCAGTCAGAAAGAGCAGGGTATTGCATGGACGTTGGTCCCGGTATGCGGCCCACGCTGGTCATGATCGCCTCTATAGGAGGCCGGCGAGCGACCAGGTGGGCGTCTGCAGTGACTAGCGTAGCACAACTGGAGAGACAACCCCGTCGAGGGGGCCGATTCGGCGTGGGCCGGGCGGCCCGCTGTCCGCACTCCCAGGAGCCGGGCGGCTAGGGCACACGCCCCGGTTCCGGCATCAGCAGGGCCTGCGCTCTGCGCCGCGCGCCTGATCCCACCCCCTCATGCTGCAAAGCGGAAGGGAGGTGGATTTTTATGCCTTTTTTGAGTGCGCTGCTGAATCAGCCGGTCCGGGATGGCCGGGGCGAGATCGTGGGCAAGTGCGTGGACGTGTTTGTCGACCCGGTGGAGGGCTTCCCCGCCGTGGTCGCCATTGCCTTGCGCCGCCAAAACCAGGATTTCATGATTGCGGCGGTCGATATCGCCACACTCGATGACCGCCGGATCGCCCTGCGCGAACGGTTGCGCGACCTGGCGATGTATGAGCCGCACGGCGATGAAATCGGGCTGGCGAGCCAGGTGATGGACCGGCAGATCATCGACGTGCATGGCCGGCGCGTGGTGCGCGTCCATGACCTGCAACTGGCGCGCACCAACGGCCACTACCGGCTGGTGGGCATTGACGCCACCCCCCGCGCCATGCTGCGCCGCCTGGGCCTGGAAGGACTGGTCAGCGGCCTGCTCCGCCTGGTCGGCCTGGGCAAAGTCCTCGGCGACGGCTGTATTCCCTGGAACCAGTTGGACCCGGTCGCCATCGGCCCGGCGGGTATCCCGCTGAAGACCGATCACACCGACCTGAGCCACCTCCACCCGGCCGACCTGGCGGATATTGTGGAGCAACTCGACCAGACGGCCGGCGGCTATCTGCTGTCGAGCCTCGACGCCGATATGGCGGCGGATACGTTGCAGGAAGTGGAACCTGAATCGCAGGCGTCGCTCATGGAGCAACTGGACACCGAGCGGGCCGCCGACATCCTCGACCGGATGCCGCCCGACGAAGCCGCCGACCTGCTGGCCGATCTGCCCGAAGAGCGCGTCGCCGAGCTACTGGCGCACATGGAGCCGATTGAGGCCGCCGATGTGCGCGAACTGCTGGCCTATCCCGAAGATAGCGCGGGCGGGCGTATGACGACCGACTACCTCACCATTAGCCCCGACCTGACCGCGATGGAGACCATCGAGCGGATGCGCCGCCAGGCGTCCGAAGTCGAGAGCCAGTATATCTACGTGGCCGAGCCGGACGAGCACCTGGTCGGCGTGATCTCGCTGCGCGATCTGATTGTCTCCCCGCCGGAGACGGCGGTGCGCGACTTCATGACCACGCCGGTGATCAGCGTGGGAGCCGACACGCCGCAGGAAGAGGTGGCCGCGGTGCTGACCAAGTACGATCTGCTCGCCGTCCCCGTGGTGGACGGCGAGCACAAAATCCTGGGCATCGTGACCGTGGACGACGTGCTGGATGCGCTGCTGCCCGCCGGATGGCGCAAGAACCTGCCGCGTATCTACAAGACCGCCCCCCTGCCGCGCTGAACCCCGCGTGGCCCGGCGCCCGGCCTGGCTTTGCGATATCGGCGCCGTGGGGTAGCCGTAGCGGGCGGGATCGCCCGTCGCTAGTAGCGCACGATATAGGTCGGTCCGGTCGGCGGAGGAGAGGGCGTGAGTTGCTCGTTCGCCGGTTGATTCTGCTGTGCGGTTTGCGCGAGCATGTCGATTGTTTGGCACGCCTGCCAGCCCTGGAACATATGGTAGATCGCATAGAGGTGGATGGTGCTGCTAAACAGGATCGCGCGTAGCTCCTCCGGTGAGGCGCCCTGGCGCAGCACGGGCATCGCCAATCCCATGAGCAACAGCGTGTCCAGCAGGTACAGCCCCAACCCCAGAATAAAGATCCAGCCCTGCCCCTGACGGGCCAGGGTGCCCACAACCATCAGCAGGCCCACCACCGTCACATCAAAAGTCAGGGCGAGGACCGGCCCTGGCCCGCCAATCTTCGTGCCCCAGGTGTCGAAGACTTGGGTCGCCCACAGGCCGAGCGTGAAGCCGAAATCGATCTTCAGCAACCCGAGGATCGAGTTGAGCATGGAGAGACCGGCGACCCAGAAGAACCAGTTGGCTCCTCCGATCATCTGCCGGGTGAGCCGCGGGATCGTCCGGCTGCGGGCGAGATCGTCCGGCGCGGGGTACGCTGCGGGCGATGCAGGGTCGTGATAGTGCATTGAGCGCGGCTCCTCAACCGGGTTCAACCCCGGCGATCTGCGGACGCGCTACCAATTCGCTGCCCGCTTGCCTGAGACCACCAACTTGGTCCTACGCACATTATAGAATTTGTACATTACCACCGCGCTTACTCAAGCTTACGCTTTGATTTACAGTCCTGTAGCATCCCCGCCCGGTTTGGCACATAACTTGCCCAACAAGCTCCGCATAGATCGGTTTTGACCGAAAGGAGCCAGCAATATGAGCGATGAGAATCAAGATCGGGGCTACAGCGACAGCACCGGCTACGCTGCGAGTGAGCAGCCCTGGCGCAAAGAGCGCAATGAGCCGGAGCCTAAAGCGATTGAGGGCGAGCATGCAGGCCGCCGCATTCCCGAAGAGAAGCAGCGCCAGACCATGGACGACACCGGCGTGGGCGCGGCCAGCCAGGTGGAAGGCGACGACTCCGGCGGTGGGCGCGGGCGCGAAGGCGGCCTGGCGACCGGCACCAACTATGGGTCGAGCGGCGACCACCAGGGCACGACCGATACTCCCGGCGGCGGCCCTGGTACCACTCACGCCCGCGGCGCCGGGCGCGATACTGAAGGCGCCTTCGGCGAGGAGACCGCCCGCAATAACGCCAACCCGCACAATGATTTCCGCGATGCCGGGATCTCGAAGCGCGAGGTCGGCATCAACGAGCACGGCGACCGCACCCAGGGCGGCGACATGTAGCATGTGCTGAGTGCTGAGTGCCAAGTGGGGTGACCATTGGGCGCGCGGCGCTTGATGGTAGTGTTTGAGCAAGAAAAAACCCGGCGGGTCCCATAAAGGGGCGCCGGGTTTTCACTGCTCTGCGGCGGGCCGGCTGTCGCCGGATCGCCCGGGGAGTCCTTTAGCTGGCTTGCGCGATGCCGAGCGCGCGGTCGATCTGGCGCTTGAGTTGCGGCTTGGGGGCAAAGCCGATCAGGCGATGCACCTCTTTGCCGCCCTGGAAGATGACCAGGGTGGGGATGCTCTGGATGCCAAATTGAGTCGCCGAGTCGTAGTTCTCGTCGGTGTTCAGTTTTGCAAACTGGATCTTACCGTCATATTCTTTGCTGAGTTCTTCGAGGACGGGCGCCATCATTTTGCACGGGCCACACCAGGGGGCCCAGAAATCGACAATCACAGGCAACTCGCTCTCCAAAACGGCGTTCTGGAAAGTGGCGTCGTCTACATGCTTGGTGTCTGCCACTGTAATTACACTCCTTTCGCACCTTGTGCCGGACTCTGCCCGGTAGGTGTCACTACTCTATTTAGTATACGCTAGCCGGATCTGTGCCGTCAGTGATGCTTGTTACATTCGGCGCGCCCGTCCGTATGGGCGGGCGCGCCGCCTACAGCGGCCAATCGCGGTGTCTATGTGCAAAACTCGTGCCGCCCGCTAGCTCAACCGGCGACTTCGCCGATCTGGGCGACGGTCTCGGTAACGATGTCGCGCACGATGGCATCGCTCAGGCCGAACTGGGCGCCCGCGGCGGCGAACAATTCGGGCAGCGGGCGCGACCCGCCCAGGGCCAGGGCCGCTTTGTAGGCCCGGATCGCGGCGGGAGCATCATGCAACGAATTGAGCCAGACGCGCAAGGCGGCCAGCAAGGCGATACCATACTCGACATAATAAAACGGCACCGTGAAGACGTGCGGGTATTGCCAACCGCGGTCGCGGGCGCCTTCGAGGCCGGTCCAGTCGATGTCGGGCCGGAACCGGGCTTCCAGGTCGGCCCACCTGGCCCGCCGCGCCGCCGCGTCCACGCTGTCCGGCGTGGTATAGACCCAGTGCTGAAACGCGTCAATCATCGCCATGAAGGGCAGGAAGCTGAGCGCGCCGCGGATCTGCTCGTCGCGCAGGCGGGCCAGATCGTCGTCGGCGTAGAACTCGTGCAGGTAGGGGCGGGCCAGGAACTCCATGGCCTGGGATGCCACCTCGGCGAACTCCAGCCCGGCCTCGTGATAGCTCTGCAACGGGATGTCGCGCGCCAGGAAGTAGTGGAAGGCGTGCCCGCCCTCGTGCAGCAGCGTATCCACATCGCGCTTGAGGCCGACGGCGTTCATGAAGATGAACGGCACCCGCTTGACCTGTAGGGAGACCATGTAGCCGCCCGGCGCCTTGCCCTGCCGGCTGGCGAGATCGAGCAGCTTTTCCTGCACCATCGTCTCGTAGAACCCGGCCAGTTGCGGGTCCACCTGCTCGAAGATGCGGCGGCACCCGGCGATCAGGTCGTCGACTTCGGTGAAAGGCCGCAATGGGGGGCGGCACTCCGGATCGACGCTCATGTCCCAGGGCCGCAGGCGCTCGACACCCAGCAGCGCACGGCGGCGCTCGTTGAACTCAAGGACCACCGGCACGACATGGCGGGCGATGGCCTCGTGGAAGGCGAGGCAGTCCTCCGGGGTGTAATCGAAGCGCAAATATCCGGCGAAGGCATACTCGCGATAGTCGCGCTTGCCGGCGTTGGCGGCGATCTGGCGGCGCACGGCGATCATACGGTCGTAGAGATCATCCAGGGCGGCTTCGTCGGCGGCGCTCACCGCCTCGCGGGCGCGCCAGGCTTCCTCGCGCGTGGCCTGGTCGTTCTCTTCGAGAAAGACGCCCATCTCCTGCATGGTCCGCGGCCGGCCGCGGAACTCGACCATCTGGCTGCCGGTGATCTTCTCGTACTCCTGCTCCAGCTTTTGCACCTCGGTCAGCAGCGGCACGTTTTCTTCGCGGAACAATTCGACCTGTGCGTGCGCTTCGCGCAGGTAGACGCCGTAGGTGGCCGGGTCCAGTTCGGCGACGGCGGGGGTATCCAGCAGTTTGCGCTGCAAGGCGAAGCGGCTGCGCTCCATCAGCGGCACCAGTTCCTCAACCAGGTGTAGGTAGGTCGTCTCGCGCTGCGGGTCGCTCGTGTCGCAGGTCATGGCGACGTAGGCTTCGGTGAACAACTCGCCGGCGACGGCGCTCAGGTCTTCCCAGTCGGCGATCCAGGTTTCCAGGGCGGTCTTGTCCGGCAGGGGCCGCTCTTCGAGACTCTTATAGAGGGCGGCCAGGGCGGCGATATCGCCGGGCGAGAGGTCGGCAGGGATAAAACGGTGGTCGCGGGCGGCGTGAGCGCGGATCAGGCTAGACAACGGGGTTCTCCTTTGATCCCGTATCCGGCGCCCAGGTGGCCCGTGGACAGCACCTGCGCCGGAATTCGGTCGATTTATCTGCTGTCGCCGGGGCGGCGCAGATCATGTTAACAATTATTCTATCAGAAAGCGCCCGCCGTTGCCACCCATGGCGCCCGGCGCCGGGCGGAAAGCTCTTTGCGCCCGCGCCACGTATATTCCATGGAATGGCCTCATGATTCTCGCAACCGCTGCCCGATCCGGCTTCCTCGCAACAACGCGCTGCGTTGTCTATGCTTCCGATGGAATGATTGAGCAGCAGTTATCCGGTTTTATTGTGGGGGAAGTACAAATGAAAGCGAAAGTAATCAAGTCTGATGCGGAGTGGCAGGAGCAGCTTACACCGGAGCAGTACCGTATCGCCCGGCGCAAGGGCACGGAGCGCGCCTTTACCGGTGAGTACGCGCACACGCACGATTCCGGCGTGTATACCTGCGTATGCTGTGGGGCGGAGTTATTCAGTTCCGGCGCCAAGTTCGAGTCGGGCACCGGCTGGCCCAGCTTCACCGCGCCCATCGCGGAGGAGAATGTCCGCACCGAGACCGACCGCACCCTGTGGATGCAGCGCACCGAGGTGCTCTGCGCCACGTGCGACGCGCACCTGGGCCACGTCTTCGACGACGGCCCCCGCCCGACCGGTCTGCGTTATTGCCTCAATTCGGCCTCGCTGAAGCTGAAGCCGGAGCATTAGGAGATCGGTCCTCTATCGGGTATAATATATAGTCCGGCATCTTCATGGCGCCGGAGGCAAAAGGGAGAACAGGGGAAATGGAAACGCAAAAGGCAACTTTCGGGGCCGGATGTTTCTGGGGGGTGGAAGCGGCGTTCCGCCAGGTGCCCGGTGTGGTCGCGACGACCGTGGGCTATCTGGGCGGCACGTACCAGAACCCCACCTATTATGATGTCTGCTCCGGCAAAACGGGCCACGCCGAAGTCGTCGAGGTGGTCTACGATCCGGCCCGTGTTGCGTATGACGACCTGTTGAACGTGTTCTGGGAGAACCACGACCCGACGACCCTGAATCGCCAGGGACCGGATGTGGGGGCGCAATATCGCTCGGCCATTTTCTTCCACACCTCCGAACAGCAAGCAGCGGCGCTGGCTTCCAAAGCCCGGCTGGAAAGCAAGAAGCGCTATCGCCGCCCGATTGTGACCGAGATCACCCCGGCCACCGCGTTCTACCGGGCCGAAGACTATCATCAGCAATATTTGGAAAAGCGCGGTCTGGCTAGCTGCCATATCGGATAATACCGGCAGGCGGCTCTAGCCCGCCCGAACGGCGCCCGACGGGAACCCTGCGTGGCAGATCCCGCCGGGTGCACGGGTGCGCGGTTTGCCGGCACGCACGCCAGCAGGTGTCCGTGTTCGCTCTTACGTAAGATCAAAGGATTATTAGTGACTTTCAAAGAATTTAATTTCGATCCCCGCGTCGCCGCGGGAGTACAGGCCCTCGGTTATCACACCCCCACGCCCATCCAGGAGCAAGCTATCCCGCCGGTCCTCGCCGGTCGCGATGTGATGGGGCTGGCCCAGACCGGCACCGGCAAGACGGCGGCCTTCGTGCTGCCTATCTTGCAGCGGCTGCTGCCCGGCCCGCGCGGCCATGTGCGCGCGCTGATTCTCGCGCCGACACGCGAACTGGCCGAGCAAACCCACGCCGCCATCGGCACGCTGGGCCGCCGCACCGGGCTGCGCAGCGCCACCATCTATGGTGGGGTGGGTAAGCAGCCGCAGATTCAGAAACTGCGCAGCGGCGTGGAAATCATCGTGGCCTGCCCTGGCCGCCTGCTCGACCATATCAGCGAGAGTACCATCGCGTTAGCGCGGGTCGAAACGCTGGTGCTGGACGAGGCGGACCGTATGTTTGATATGGGCTTCTTGCCCGACATCCGCAAGATCTTAAAGCAGTTGCCGGCGGATCGGCAAACGCTGCTGTTCTCGGCGACCATGCCCGCCGACATCCGGCGCCTGGCCCAGGAGATCCTGCGCAATCCGATGACGGTGCAGGTCGGCGATATGGAGCCGGTGGCCGCGGTCACGCATGCGCTCTACCCGGTAGCGACGCACCTCAAGACGCCGCTGTTGATGGCGCTGCTGCGGCAGACTGATACGGAGTCGGTGCTGGTGTTTACGCGCACCAAGTACAAGGCCAAGCGGCTGGGCGAGCAGTTGATCAACGCGGGCTTCCGTGGCGCTTCGCTGCAAGGCAACCTGGGCCAGAACCAGCGCCAGGCAGCCCTGGACGGCTTCCGCGACGGCACGCACCAGATCCTCGTGGCGACCGACATCGCCGCGCGGGGCATCGACGTGTCGCAGATCTCGCACGTCATCAACTACGACATGCCCGACACGGTGGAAGCCTACACGCACCGCATCGGGCGCACCGGGCGCGCGGCCAAGACGGGCGATGCGTTCACCTTCGTCACCGACGAGGACCAGGAGATGGTGCGGGCGATTGAGCGCGCGCTGGGCGGGGCGGTGCCGCGCCACCGGCTGCCTGGCTTCGACTACACCGCGCCGGCGCCCGCGCGCAACACCGAGTTCGCCCGCCCGCCGCGCGTGGCGCAACCGCGCCGCGCCAAGCCGGTCCCTGTCGCGCCCACCGCTCAACCAGCTCCCGCCCGGCGTCCAGCGTCCCAACCGGCCCCCGCGCCCGCGCCCAAGCGGTCCCGCCCCACCCGCGCGACCCGGCCAGGGAACGCGTCCGGCGCCCCCGCGCAGCACGCCCGCCGGCAAGCGACCGGCTAAGCGGATTGCGCTAACCACTAGAACCGGCTCACCACAGTGAGCCGGTTTTTGCATCCCCGCTCACGTGCTGGCGCGGACCAGGCGGTCGGCCCAGAAGAGCAGGGCGGCGAGCAGGAGCACGGCGGCCAGCACCCAGGCGGCGCGGCGCGGCCAGCCGCCCCGGCGGGCCAGCAGCCAGAGGAAGATCCCGCTGCCCAGCGATAAGGGCACCATCGTGTAGTAGAGGTGCTTGCCGATCATGTCGATGCGATAGTTGGCGACCACGAAGATGGGCAGGATGGCCGTCCAGCAGGCGGTCAGCGGGGCTAGCAGGCGCTCTGGCATGAGGGTTGCCCCTCCAGCGCCCGGCGCGGGCCGCCACATGCTCCGCCAGAGGACCGCCAGCCCGGCCAGGCCCATGACCAGCGGCAGCGGGCTGACCAGGTAGCCCAGCGTCCAGCCGAGCAAATCGAGCGGGCCGGTCCAGTGGACCGTGCTGGGCGGCGGCGTGCCGGCTGTGACGGGGCGCGGCGCCAGCATCTGCGGCAGCGTCTGGGTCAGCAGGTCGGAGAGGTAGACGCCGTAGTACAGCGCAATGGCCGCGATCCAGGCGCCCACCAGCAGCGCCCCGACCGCCACGCCCACCCGGCGATAGCCCATCCACAGCCAGATCAACGCGACCCCCCCCGCCACGAAGGTCGTGAACACGGCGATGGTGGGGAAGGCGATCAATGCCGCCGTGAGCAACACCAGCAGCAGGCCCCACCCGGCCCACGTCGTTAAGGTGCGGCGGCGTGTGGAGGGGTCATCCGCTCGCTCCCGCAATCGATCCTGAACCCAGACGAGCAGCAGGGCGAAGAAGGCCAGGCTGAGCCACTGGGCCAGGATGGTCGGCAGGATGCCGTAGGAGAGGGCGCGGAAGCCGAGCGGGGTGGCGGCATAGGCGAAGCCCGCCCAGAGGCCCGCCTGCCACCCGCCCCAGCGTGGCGCGAAACGGGCCAGCAGCCCATAGCAGAACAGCACGGTGCTTGCTTCCAGCAGGCAGACAAAGGCATCCAACCCGGTCTCCAAGTCGCCCGGCAGCAGGGCCAGCGGCGCGGCCAGGAAGTAGAAGAGCGGCGACTTGGGGATAAAGACGGCCAGGCCCCACTCACGGGGCGGTTCGTTCAGGCCACCATGCGGATCGGTCAGTGCGGCCAGGTTGCCCACCAGCAGTTCGCGCATCCACTTCAGGTGGTAGGGCATGTCGATTATGACCGTCTGCGGCAAGGCCATCGCGCCGAAGCGCACCAGGAAGGCCCCGGCGAACAGCACGCCGGCCAGGCGCGCACCCCATGCCAGGCCCGGCGCCAGCCGGGCGGCCAGCGGCTCGGCCAGCACGAGCAGCACATACACGGCCAGCCCGGTGGCCGCCAGGTGCCCGGCGGCCTCGGTGATCGGCAGATGGACGGCGGCCAGGGCGCCGAGCAGGACCAGCGCCGCGACCGCGGCCCCAATCAGCGCCAGGCGCCAGGGTAGCGAACCGGTAGGCCAGGGTGCCCCACGGCGCACTATTGGCTGGCTAGCCTCATTTGGCGCTGTAGGGGCCGGTTTCAAACCGGCCTGCCACGCATCCGCATCACGGCGCGGGACTGCTGTCCCCCCGGCGGCCAGCGGCGCGAACGCCCGGCCCAGCAGCACATAGACCAGCAGCACCAGGGCGCCCAGGTAGCCAAGCTGGCTGTAGGTGGGCGCGACGAAGCCGCCCTGTTGCGGCCCGATCTGCACCCGGTCCACCATGATCGTGCGCGCCGGGCGGCCCCGTAGTTCGATGACCAGGTCGCGGGCGGCCAGGGCGCGCGGGTGGGTGGCGTCGATGGTGAAGGTGTAGTCCTGCCAGCCGGTCGCCATGCGCTGTTGCAGGAAGGTCTCGCCGTTCAGGATCACCGTCAGCCCCACGTTGGGGTCGCCGGGGTTCTGGCTCAAGGTGACGCTGTAAGGGGCGCTTCCGCCCACGCCGGTCAGGACGATGTAGCCGTAGGCGTCGAGGGTGCGATAGCTGCGGCCCGTGGCGTCGTCCACCAACCGCTCGTGGAAA
>JAICKM010000417.1 GCA_025927935.1 Chloroflexia bacterium
CACGATTTCGGGGATGCTGCATCCGCGCCGCGGGCAGGTGCGGCTGGAAGGCAAACGCATCGATACCCTGCCCGCCGACCAGATGGTCCGCCTGGGCCTGGCCCATTCCCCGGAAGGCCGGCGCATCTTCCGCCGCATGACCGTGCAGGAAAACCTGGAGATGGGCGCCTTCGCGCGCAACGACAAGGCCGGCATTGCCGAGGACATGGAGCGCGTGCTCGGCCTCTTCCCGCGCCTCAAGGAGCGGTTGGCGCAACAGGGCGGCACGCTGTCCGGCGGCGAACAGCAGATGCTGGCGATGGGCCGCGCTCTCATGAGCAAGCCGACGATCCTGCTGCTGGACGAACCCTCGATGGGCCTGGCGCCGATCCTGGTTGAGACGATCTTCGGCATCGTCAAGGATCTGAACGCAGTGGGCAACACGATCTTGCTGGTCGAGCAGAACGCGCTGCTGGCGCTGCAAATCGCCCATCGCGGCTACGTGATCGAGACCGGGCAGATCGTGCTCGAAGATACCGGCGCGAACTTGCTCAAGAGCGAGCGGGTGCGCAAGGCGTACCTGGGCGAGGACTAACCGCTGCAAACCCGGCTGCTGCGCCGCAGCGATCTTCCCGCCGTTGCCACGCTCCTGGCCGATCAGTATCGCCGCCGGCACGCGCTGGACCCGCGCCTCTCCTGCCCGCCCCAGGTGGAGCGCGCCGCCCGCCGGGTGCTCGACGCCGATCTGGATCTGGCCGAAAGCTGGGCGCTGGTCGCCGAGCGTCCGGCAGCCCCCGGCGCGCCGCCCGCCCTCGCCGGGTACATGCGCGCCTGGTGGCGCCACTTCGCGGCGGAAGACTCGCAGTTGATGTGGATGCCCGCCGATCACCTGACCTGCGAGATCTTCTTCCAGTTCGCCGCTGCCGCCGATGAGCCGCCCGACGTGATTTTCCATACCCTGTTCAACGCCATGCTGCGCGCCACGCCCGCGCCGCCGCGCGAACCCTGGGTGCTGTCGCTGGTGCCCCCTGGCGACGGACTCGACCCGGCCCTGACTGCCCTGGGCTTCCGCCTGACATCGGTCTTCGCCTACCGGCCCCGCGCCGCCACCCCGCCCACCTTCCCGACCCCACCCGGCTTCCACATTCGCCCGGCGGTGCGCCAGGATACGGCGGCCCTGGTCGATCTGTACGCCGATCTCTGCGCCTACCATGTGCGGAACGACCCCTATGCCGACCGCATCCCGCCCCGCCTGCGCGAGGAATTCGGCTACGTGGTGCGCTCGGTGCTGGCCGAGCCGCGCCGCTGGGTGTTGCTGGTCGGCTGTGCCGGCGCCGATCCGGCCACGCCACGGGCCTTCAGCATGGCTTCGCTCGATACCGAAGACGCGCACCCGGCCCAGATCACCCAGCTTCCACCCGGCACCGTGGGCTTCATCCACGACTTTATGATCGCCGAGGCGCTGCGCGGGCAGGGGTTGGGCCGTGCCCTGTGGGCCGCCACGCTGGAGGCGCTCACCGCCCGCGCCCCCGCCGCGCCCCCGCGCGGCCTGCACGGCACCTGGCTCATCTACCGGCCCACCAATCCCACCGGCGCCCGCTTCTGGCCCGCCCTCGGCTACACCCCCCTCTACCACATGTGGCGCCGCGGCGGCTGGACTCGCGACGAGTGGTCAGTGGTCAGAGGCCAGTAGTCAGTTACGGCGAGTGGCGCTGCTCAATCAGCGCCGTGTTCCGCCTTAAAGGGTTCCGGCTGTATCCTGCGGGAGACCGGCATCACTGACCACTGACCACTCGTCACTCGTCCGTCCAGTCCATCTGCTCTTGCATGGCGCGGATGCGGGTGGCGAGCTCGGCCCGCGAGGCGACGCCAAGCTCGGCCATCATGCGGGCAATCGCCTCCAACCCGGCGCGGTCGGCGGCGCCCGGTACTCCCGCCTGAACGTCGGTGGTGTCCACCGCCAGCCAGCGGCGTACTTCGGCCAGGTCGGTCACGCCCACTTCGTCCATCTCCTCGGCCAGGCTCTCCAGGTCTTCCAGCAGCAACATCTGTGCATATTCGTCGTCGTCGGGCGCGGCAGGGTGCCCGGTTTCGTCGCTCATGGGGCCATCCTCCTGCGGTAGGATCGAGCAAGAAGCCTGCCCTCGCGCGGCGGGCACGGCTGCAACCGGCCCCCAGCCCATTCGTTACACGAATAGACCCACGGGTCACGAGCGGACCGGTCTCGCGTTGCGTGCCTCTTCACCGGCGCTGCTCGTGACCTGTAGGCATAGTTCGTGCTGGGCAAAAGCGCCTGGGCCGCATCACATCGCCCAGGCGCCTTTGACCCCTACCGTACCCTGACAGGAGGAACTCGCCTATGAAACCGCAGCCTCGTGTTTTATTCAGCCTGGCGGCCATCGCCAGCCTGGGTCTGTCCGCGCTCACCCTGATCGGCGCCGGCGCGCAACAGTTCCCGGAATTCGCACACCCGGCTTTCGAAGTTACCTGGAATCGCACCGACTCGCTGGTCGCCGAGGGCCGCGTGCCGCGCAGTTGGTACTGGGGACCGCACCCGAACACACCCGGCATCTACGAAACGCTGACCGATGCCCCGGACGGATCGGGCCGGCACCTGGTCCAGTACTTCGATAAGAGCCGCATGGAGGTCAATAACCCCGCCGGCAACGCCAATGAAAAGTTCTTCGTGACCAACGGCTTGCTGACCGTCGAGTTAATCGGTGGCTGCATCCAGACCAGCACCAAGGCGCCCTGTGGCGAAGTGCGCTACCCGGCGGAGATCCCGATGTCGGGCGACCCCGGCGACCAGCTCGCGCCCACCTATGCCGCGTTCGCCAACGTTGCCAATAGCCGCTTTGGCGACCACCCGGACCCCGATCGGCGCGGCCAGCAAGTCACCGCCACCATCGACCGCAACGGCAATGTCGGCGACGATCCGGCGAAAGCTTCGGTGCCGCTGACCAAGGTCTCCTACTACGAGGCCAGCACCAAGCACAATATCCCCGAAGCCTTCTGGAACTTCCTGAATCAGACCGGGCAGGTTCGCGAGCAGGGCCAGATCGTGGTTGCGCCGCTCAGCAGCCCCTGGTTCTATGTCACCGGCCTGCCCATCAGCGATGCCTACTGGGCCCACGCGACGATCCGGGGTAAGGACACCGAGGTGCTGATCCAGGCGTTCGAGCGCCGCGTGCTGACCTACACGCCCAGCAATACGCCCGCCTTCCAGGTCGAGATGGGCAACATCGGCCAGCACTACTATGACTGGCGCTACGGATTCTTCGGCCAGCCGGGTCCCGGCACGGGCACGCCGTACACCACACCCGTCAACGGCGGCACGCCGACCTACGCGGCAACGCTGACACCGGGTCCGGTCACGACCGGCATTCCGGCCACCAATACACCGGGTGGCGCCGCCACGGCCACGGCCACGACTGGGGCCGCCACCGCCACCGCTACCACGGTAGCCGCGACCGCCACGCCAACGGAGGAGCCGGAAGACACAGCTACGCCCACACCCACGAACACGCCCACGCCACGCGCCTCGACGTTCGACGCGCCGCAGCAATAGGGCGAATCAAGGGGTACTGGAGCTTCAACTATCATGCTGAACGCAGTGAAGCATCTCGGTTTCGCCCCCAGCGAGACGAGACCCTTCGCTTCGCTCAGAGTGACTAGGGGGACTCGGAGTACTACTGAGAGTATAAACACAGGAGCCGCGCGCAGCAATTGCGCGCGGCGTCTCTTTTTGTGCCGCAGTGCTGTTACAACGGTTATGTGCTACAATGATTTAATATTGGGGCCCTGCTAGGCCCAGGTCGCGGCAGACGGCCCCTCCAGTCATGCGACGCGGGGGCTATCATCGCCCCTGTGCAGGAGGAGAGCAGGGGTAGGGGATCCGATCCACCATTCGCCGGTGCGTATCCCCTGGCTTCTGCGTTTCGCGCGGCTCATCCGGTCGCAGTGCTCCGCGGTAGCCCAATGCCTCGTCTACCAGCCGGGGCCAATCGTTGAAAAACCGTGCTCGCTGGTCCGCTCCTGTGGCGGTTTCGCCGCGCGTGCCGGAGTGGGGCAGCCAGCCGCCCCGCAGTGGACAGGATGCGAACTCAATGGGCTTCTTCTCGCGCGGCAGGGCGGTCATCCGCAGCAGCCCCCTCGTCAAGCGGACCATCGTCCGGGACGTGGTGCAGGGGATTCTTGAAACACACCTGCCACGGCTGGTGAGAAGGATCGCAAACTAGCGTGAGAATAAGCAAGGAACAAGCAACTATGGCGACAATCCATTTTGAAGCTGAACTCTTTAAAATCAGCGCATGGACCCTTCTGAGACTGCCTAAGAGCGCAAGCGCGCAGCTTCCATCACGCGGCATGACGATGGTTGAGGGAACCATCAATGGTTTCCGCTTCCAAGCCGCGCTCGAACCAGACGGTAAGGGCAGCCACTGGCTCAGGGTCGACGAAACCATGCGCGAAGCCGCTGGAGCAGACGCAGGCGAGACTGTAATGCTGGCGATTGAGCCGGCTAAGGAATGGACAGAACCCCCGGTCCCAGAGGATTTGAAGAGCGCTCTTGCGGCTGACCCACAGGCACATACCCTGTGGATGGATTGCACGACCATGGCGCGCTGGGACTGGATCCGCTGGATCAGCGCAACGGCGCAACAGGAAACGCGTCGGCGACGGATCGAGGTCGCATGCTCGAAACTCAGGTCCGGAATGCGAAGACCGTGTTGTTTCAACCGTAGCCTCTGTACGGAACCCTATGTATCGAAGAATGGGGTGCTCCTTGAGCCGGCGGAAACGACTTCGGCAAAAGCAAGCATGAAGGAAGCCAGATGAACGATAAACTGGATTCTACTACCATCAAGGTACTTTGCCCCGCGCTACACAAATGTTCGGTTTACCCCTCTTAGCGCGCGCCGATACCCTGGGCCATGAGCCGGTTGCGCGCTTCCCAGAGTTCGGGGAAAAAGCGGTAGGTAAGCGTCTTGCCCAGGTAGCCGCTACCCGCCGACCCGGCGGTGCCCGGCGAGCGGTCGCCGATCACGCGCTCGACCAGCTTGACGTGATGGAAGCGCCATTCCTGGAAGCGTACTTCGTACTCGCTCAGCGCCTCAGCCAGCAGGAACAGGGCGGGGTGGGCGGCGGGCGTCCCGTAGACGCAGACCAGGGCGGCCACGGGATCGGGGTGCAGACCGGCGAGCACGCCGCGGAAAGCCTCGGCCAGGGTGCGCGGCCAGCGGGCACGCAGCGCCGCGCCGTCCATATACTTGTCGATGACCTTGAAGAAGGTGGCATCGCTGAGGCCGGAGGCCAGTTCCAGTTCGCGGAATTGCTCCGACTCGAAGCCGCTGGACGTGGAGAGCACGCCGCGGAAGCGGCCAAACTCCAGCGGCGGCATCGTCGCCAGCACGTCCACCTCGGACCCCAGCACGCCGAAGATGCCGTTCACCCGCGTGATGAGCCGCGCCGCGTCTAGCAGGCTGCCCCCGTCCAGCAGGCCGATGATCGCTTGCAGTTCGTAGAGCACCTGCTTGAACCAGAGTTCTTGCGCCTGCTGCACGATGATGAACAGCATCTCGTCGTGGACGGTGGGCAGGCTCAGCGGCGATTGCAGTGCGAGCAATTCGGGCACGCGCAGATAGGAGCCGTAAGTCAGCGGACCGGAGCCGGGGCCGGGCGCGTGGTTGTGCTCAGTATTGGGCGGCATTATCAGCCCCCACCGGCGGTTCGCCGTGCGCGCCGCCCTGCCGCAGCTCGATCAACACCCCATGCGCGGCGCGCGGGTGGATAAAGGCCACCAGGCTGCCCTCGGCGCCGGGGCGCGGCTCCGGGTTGACCAGCTCGACGCCCGCCGCGGCCAACTGGCCCAGCAGCCCGCGCAGGTCGTCCACCTCGAAGCAGATGTGGTGGACGCCCTCGCCGCGGTTGGTCAGGAACTTCTGCACCGGGCCTTCCTCGCCCAGCGGGTGCAGCAACTCCAGGCGGCTCTCGCCCGCCGGGAAAAAGGCGACAGCGACCCCTTCCGCCGGGACAGCCTCGGTGCCCGTGCATTGCAGCCCCAGCGCCTCCCAGAAGGCGCGCGCCTGGGCATCCTGCACGGCCAGCCCGATATGGTTAATGCGTAAGATGCGCGCCATTGCTCTCCTCTAGACAAGTGGTCGGTGGTCAGTGACGACGGATAACTACCTGGGCCGGCGCATGGAAACTCCAGACTCAGGTTTCGTCTAGCAGATCACGCCACTCTCTTCTCTTTACTGACCACTGACCACTGTCACTGACCACTCGCTATTTCGTTGCCCCGGCCTGGCCCGGAGGCGGATCGATCCAACTGAACGGGTAGGTCGCGTCGTCGTATTCCTTGGCCCAGCGGGTCA
>JAICKM010000099.1 GCA_025927935.1 Chloroflexia bacterium
CCGGCCACCGCGGTGATATCCTTGATCGTGGCCGCCAGGGACACATTGGCCGAGGTGGCGCCGGCAGTGGTGCCCCAGAAGAGCATGTTGCCGATGTAGTACGCCCGCGCATCCTCCTGCAGGACGGGGAGCTTGCGGGTCGGGCTGTTGCTGCTGGTGAAGTTGGGGTTGCTGGTCGTGAACTCGGCCCGCACGTCATAGCCGGTGCTGTTCGGAGCCAGTGTGATCTGGATCGGGTCCAGCGCCGCGTTACCGTTCGCGTCCAGCGGGACCACGCCCAGGGACACGTTGTTCAGGAAGAACTCCACGCCACCTGTCAGCGTCTGCCCGCCCGCGCTGCTCGGGCTGACAGCGGCGCTGATGGCGACTACGTCGCTATACTGCACGCTCGACGGCGCCACGGTCAGTTGGGTCGTAGTGGTCCGGCGGGCGATGCTAAAGGTCCGGACGACGGGTGTCGCCGGGGAGTAGTTCTCGTCGCCGTCCTGGGTGGCGGTGATGGTGCAGGAGCCGGCGCCGGTGATGTGGACCGTGCTGCCGGAGACGGTGCAGGCGCCGCCGGCGCTGAGGCTAACCGGCAGGCCCGAGGTCGCCGAGGCGTTCACGGCGAAGTCCGGGTCGCCGAAAGTCTTGTCGGCCAGGGGCGCGAAGCTGATGGACTGGCTGCCCTTCACGGGCGAGTCCGCCAGGGGCCAGACATAGGCCCCACGGCCCCGCGTCCAGACGGACAGGGTCGTGCCGCCGCGGTCGATCTGCATGTCCCAGATCATCACGTTCGGCAGCCCATTCTGGAAGCGATACCAGACCGGCGAGGCCGCGGTGATGTCGTTGGTGAAGTAGAGGCCGAAGTCGGTCCCGGCGAACACCTGCTGCGGGTAGCGCGGGTTGGCGATGATCGAGTCCGCCGGGATGTCGGGCAGGTTACCGGTCTTGTCGGTCCAGGTGAACGACGCGCAGTTCGCGCTGCAGACGACCTGGAAGATATGGCCGGGCGTGCTCGGCGTGTTGGCGTTGAAGCCGCCCACCGATGCATAGGCAGTGGTCGGGGTGCTGGGGTCGATGGTCACATCCAGAATCGGGCGGTTCGGCAGCACCGTGTTGCCGCCGGTGACGTTCACCCAGGTCGCCGGGTTCGCGGCGCCACGGCCCAGGCCGAAGCCATATTGCACGTTGCCGTCGTTGGTGCCCACGATGGCTGTGTTCGAGATGCTCGGCGCATAGGCAAGCTGGTTGATGTACGAGCGGTTGCCCAGCGTTTGCTTGGTCAGGTTCGCCGGGCTGTTGACGTACCAGGAGTTGCGGACCGGGGTGCCGGCCGCCGCGTCGCCGTTGATCGTCTCCCAGACGCGGGTGGTGCCGGCGATCAAGTGGTTGCAGCCGGCGGGCGCGGGCGCACAGTCGTTGGCCGGATCGCCCGGCGTGCCCTTGAAGATCTCATAGGGCAGTTGGAACGCCTGGGTATCGCCGGTCCAGTTGCCGCGCGCCGTCGACCAACTGGTGCCGGGCAGCGTGCAGTCGGGGGCGATGCAGCGCGTGACGCCGCCGCTGTTGCCGCCCTGCCAGAACCGCCCGCCCACCGGATCGATGCGCGCATAGAACCCGTCACCGCCCGTGCCCATCTGCCACTGGGCGGGGCCGGGGGCGCCGTTCGTGTATTTGACGGTCGACGAGCCGTTGTCCTGGGCGCCGCCGTTCGCCATCTGCACCGGCGACGTGGCGAAGAAGCCGCTGATGTCGCCGGAGTAGAACTCGATCGTGTTCAGGCCGTTGTCGAGATTGACCCAGGTGGGGTCGGTGGTCCCGGTGACTAACTGGGCGTTCCCGGTCATGTTCACGCCGCCGTCGTGGCCGGCCAGCAGCACGCTGGAGGAGCCGGGCACAAAGGCCAGGGCGTGCTGGTCGACGTGTACCGGTCCCGCGCTGCCGCTATAGCTATAGCCGCAGCTAACGTCGTTGAACGAGGTCGCGCCCGCGCTCCAGAACCAGATGTCGAAGGTGGAAATGAAGACGCGATCGGGATTATTCGGATCGACTGCGACGGCCTGGTCGTACCAGTTCTGGCTGTAGTCCCCGCCGCTGTTCGTGCAGTTCTTGAGTTGGGAGCCAAGCGAGCCGGGGAGCTGCGTCCAGGTAGCGCCGCCGTTGGTCGTGCGCCAGACCGCGAGCTGGCAGCCCTGCGCGCCGCCGCAGCCGTTGGCGCTGCTGGGGGTGATGGCTTGCACCTGAGCATAGATATAGTTCGGGTTGCTCGGCGCCACGGCGATGTTAATGCGGCCAAGCTGGTCGCCGCTGCCCGGAGCAGCGTAGGGGGTGCCGCTGCCGGCATTCATGCCCGCCCAGCCGTTGCTGTTGGTACTGATGAGGGTAAAATCGGTCGGGCAGCCACTGGCCGGGATCGTGCCTTTGTAGATGCCGTTCGCGCCGTTCTGATCGAGGTTGTACTGCACGGGGCTGGCAAAGCCGCGCACGCCGACCGCCGCGATGATACGCGTGCTGCCGCCGATGTTGTTCAGGGCCAGGTCGGTGATGTCCTGGCGCTGCGTGCCGAAGCTGTTCGTGGTGCAGGGGCCGGTCCAGTTGGCCCCGGCGTCATACGAGAAATAGAGGCCGGTCTTGGTGCCCGCCACAACGTTGTTGCTGTTCTGGGGGTCCACCCGCACCTTGCCGACCGCCTGGTACTGCGGGTACTTGCCGGGCGGCTGCGGCAGGGCCGCGCCGAACACATCGGCGCCAATCACCGTCCAGGACGCGCCGGAGTCGGTCGATTTGAGGATGCCCTGGCTACCCATGGAGAATGAGCCATAGTTCAGGTCGCCGGTGCCGGCATACACGATGTTGTGATTGCTCGGATCAATCGTAATGTCGTCGATGCTGATCGTGGTCAGCAGCGGATCGTCGGTGACAGCGCTCCACGAGGTCGCGCTGCCGCAGCAGTTCGTGGTCTTCCAGACCCCGCCGCCCACGCTGCCCAGGTAGGCGACATTGGTCGCCACCGGGTCAATGGCGAGCGTATTGACGCGGCCCGCGGTCGTCGTGTAGTTATAGCAGCCGGAGCACCCCGTCATGCGCAAGGGCGCCGGGCCGAGGGCGGTGAAGCTAGTGGGGTCAAGCGCCAGCGGCGCGGTAGGCGCATTGGGATTGCCCTTCGGCGCGATCTTGCCGGTGGAATTACTCACGCCGGCGGGCGTGTTGCGCTGGACTTTGCGATCCTGCGCGGCGGCCTGCTGCACCCATGCCGGGTCGAACCGGCCGGTCGGGTAGGTCACGCGGTTGTTCCAGTCGGTTTCCAGTTTTGCCAGTTCGGCGGCCTCGGCGCCCGCTTCGCCGCCGGGGATCGGCATAAACCGATCCGGATCGGCGCCGGTATCGCTGATCACCGCCGGCGTACTGCTCCCGGTGGTTGCCCAGCGGACTCCGACCCCGCCCAGCCCCACAATCAGCAATGACATCAGGACAAGTGCCAACCGGATCCATCGTTGATTCAAGTGATCTTTCATTGTCCTTCGTTCCTTCCGCATCCCTCGTTCCTTCCACAAGACTTTCGGATCATTATGCCGTAGCGCGCCCCATTTGGTTAAGTATTGGCCTCCAGCGCGTAGATAAACCACTAACCTCCCACAAACACGCGATACGATGCGCGCCCGTCCCGGATCTGCCGGGTGGTTGCGCATGCCGGCGACACTCGGTCCGTCGAGCGCCCGTGACCATGGCCGGCTGCTTGCCAGGGGCAGGCCAGGGTAGCGCGCAGGGTATATATTCCACATTGGCTTCTTCCTGAGCCAGGGGTGGGTAGATATGCCATAGTGGACTGATAGCTGGGCTGGGTGCGAATGCACCTTCGACGGATCCAGGCGCCGCTATGCGGGGTGGGCGCACCGGTTCGCTGCTGAGCAATAATACCCCTCGCTCTCACCATCCGCATCGGAGAAATCCCCTATTCCGGGGGGCAAGTTCCTGCCGCCGGTATACGCCGTTTACCCGGCAGGAATCTGCCGTGTGCCGTGCTGGCTCAGTGGGGTTCCGGGAAGTCTGGGGCGAGTTATCGATCGGGCGGGGTGGGGCCGGGGGGCTTGGCGAGGCCGTGGCGGTAGGCGAAAATGACCAGTTCGAGGCGGCTGGCAACACCCAGTTTGTTGAAAATGCTGGTGAGGTGGTGAGTCACAGTCGTTTCGCTGATCGACAGACGCTGGGCAATCTGCTTGTTTTGATGTCCTTCGGCTACGAGGGCCACTACCTCGCATTCCCGCTCGGTCAACGCGGCGATCCGGGCTTTGGCAGGATCCGGCGCGGGTTCCGCGCTCGTCACCACCAAGTCGCTGAGCACGGTAGCGACCATCGTGCGGTCCAGCCAGGCTTCCCCGGCGTAGACCTTCTCGATGGCGGTCGCCAGCACACTGGCCGCCTGATCTTTCAGGACAATGCCCACTGCGCCCAGGCGCACAGCGCGGCGGTGCTCCGCACGATCACTCAGCGCCGTCAACAAGAGCACGCGCGCCTGCGGCGCCGCGGCGCGCAATTCCGGCAGCCAATTGAGACTGCTGTCGGCGCCAAGATAGACATCGAGCAGGATGATATCGGGTTGGGTGTGCGCAGCCAGTGCCAATGCATGGTCCCGCCCGGCCGCCTCACCAACGACGGTCTGGCCGGGCGAGTTCTCGATAAGCATCCGTATGCCGGCGCGCACGATGCCATGGTCTTCGACCAACAAGATACGAATGGGCCGGGGGGCGGCACTGTCCATGCTACATCTCCAACGCAGTAACCTAGAGCGGGATTTCGACCATCACTGCCGTGTGGTCCGGCTTGGGATGGTCGATACTGACGTGGCCGCCAAGCGCCATCGCGCGTCCGGCAATTGAGCGCGGCGTAAACGATGGTACGTTGTCTACACCGTCGTTTTCGATACAGACCCGCAGGTGGCCGGTCCGGCATTGCAGACTGATCGCAGCATGGGCCGCCTGGGTATGGCGCCGGACGTTGCTCAACCCTTCGGCGACGATCTGGAACACCTCGGCGGCCAGGCGGTCGTGAATTTGCAGATCCGCCGGTACGTCAAGTGTCACGGCGATCCCCGTGGCATCGGTAAACTTGTCCGTGAATCGCCGCACCGCGGGTAGCAAGCTGTCCCCAGGCGCTCCTTCGCCGGGCAGATTGCGCGCGAATCCACGGAGATCCGTAATCCCGATATCGGCAAGCGCGATCAGGCGATCGAGATCGCCCGTCACGTCACCTCGCCCCGCCGCCAGTTTCTCCCGGACCGCCGCTAGGCCCATTTGCATGCCGATGTAGGGTTGGATCACGCTGTCGTGTATGTTGCGGGCGATGCGCTCCCGCTCGTGCGCCGCGGCATCTGCGGCTAGCCGATCCACCAGCCGAATATTTTCGAGGACCGGCGTGACGTGCTCAGCCACCTGGAGCAGGAAGTGGACATCCGAGTTGTCGAAGTGACGGCGGTGGGTCGTGAGATAGATCCGGCTGGCTGTGCCGCCACTGTTGCGTAGCGACACGCTGATGAATGAATCCACTTCCAGAAGTACCGCCACAGCCGCCCCCAGCTCGATGCGCTCTGTGGCTTCGCCGTCCCTCGCTAACCGGGGAGGACGGGGGCGGGCCAGCCGATCCAGCCATTGCCAGGGCGGCGCGTGACCGGGGTAGAGAATGGGCTGCCCGGCGGGTAGCTCCAGCAGCATATCGGCTACCTCCGCGGGAATGGGCGCCGCGCCGCCCGCCGGCCCCGAAGCCTGGGTGGTCTGATACAGGCGATGCACCCCCGCCACCATGTCGCGCATGACCAGCAACGCAGTATCAGCGGCATAGAAAACCTGCAAGCGCTCGAGCAGCAAATCGATGGTGCGGTCCACGCCAAAGCGGGGATTGGATAAGGTCGAGACTTCCTTCAAGAACGCCAGTTGGCGTTTTGCGGTGATCTCGTGGCCCCCCCAATAGGCGATCATATAGCCGAGCACGAGCAGGTATACCGGTCGCAGCAGCGAGCGATTCAACTCGAACTCCAGCGCAGGGTTAGCGGTGGCGAAGCCGACTACCCCGTAGAGCACGGCGGACACCACAGTGGCCCGCATACCAGGGGCGAATCCGCACTGGAAAGAGGCTGTCAGGATGGCAAAGAAAAACCCGAAGAAGAAGATGCTGCTGGTGCCTGAGCTAAGCGAAATCAGCACCACGTACCAGGCGACATCCAACCAATGCGCCTGCTGCTTAACCACGAGCGGGAGATGATCGGGCCGCAGAGTGAGGATGTACAGAACCGCACTATAAAGAGTATAGAGGCTCAGGGTCAGATAAGTGGGGATGACGAGCCGGTCCGGTTGAGTGGGCGAGATCCAGATAATCAGCAAGGCCGACGCAGCCAGCACCAGCCGCATCATCGCCAGCGCGGGATTATCGACGCTTGATAGTGGTGTTGAGGAGACTGTATTCGGGTGCTGAGGGAGCATAGGGAGTGCTCGGGTAGCCGGCGCGTCTGATGAGCAGGCGACGGGTGGCAACCTGAACGCCGGGGGGCATAGCAAGCGCCGCGACCACCGCAGGTAGCCGGCAAACTATCCCTACGATATGGGGCGAGTCCCCGGCATTAACGCTTGCGCCGTCCCCCTTGCGAGTTGCCAATCTACCTCTACGCGCCCCTGTAAAAGCCTGTTACAAGCTATGCTGATTATATCGGATGTTGTGCGCACTCACAAGTGAGTCTCCGCGCAATCCGCCTTGACAGGAAGCGCGCTACTCTGCTATAACCCCGCCATACTACACCGGCTTATTGCGCGGCTTCCACGAGATGAGGAGAAGACGGCCCCACGTGAAAATATCCCTCGTTAGTGCTGCGATCCGTGCCTACTTCCCACCGGGTGCGCACGAGCGCGGCGCCGGATCGTTGAGGGCGGCGCCGCGCGTCCCTGCAATCCTGGTGGGCGGTATGGCCGCCAGTCTGGCCAGTGTGTTTGTGTTCGGCAAACTCAGCGAAGAACTATGGGAGAAGGAAGCAATGGCGGTCGACACGGACGTCGTCGCGCTGGCCCGTGCTATGCGTAGCCCTGCCGGGGATCGTTTGTTCTCGGCGATTACGGCGACCGGCGAACCATGGGCACTCGCGAGCACTTTCGGGGCCGTGGCGCTACGCTGGCTGGCGACCCGCCGGCAGGCTGACGCCGCGACACTGGCGCTGGCGGTCGTGGCGGGTGGGGCGCTGAATCAGGTGTTAAAGCTGTTCTTCCGCCGGGATCGCCCTCCGCTCGAATTGCGCCGGGCGCACGCCTCCAGCTATAGCTTCCCCAGTGGGCACGCGATGATGACCCTGGCGACTTACGGTACGCTGACCTATTTGATCACCCGCCGCGCCACACTGACCGGCCAGGCGCGGGGTGCGCCCATCTGGGGCCTGACCTTCGTCTACTGTGCGCTGGTCGGGTGGAGCCGGGTCTATCTTGAAGTCCACTACCCGACGGATGTGCTCGGCGCCTGGGCGGCGGGCACGATCTGGGTCACTACGTGCGGTGTGGCCCGCAGTTTCATGGAGCCGGAAGAAGAATAGCGCGGCCGGCCGGGGTGAGCGCGCCAGGAGCGCACCCCCGGCGATCCTGGCGCCCGCGCCGGTCGGGAGACTCGGCGGCTATTCCGGGGCGTGAAACTCGGCAGCCGGTAACCAGGGAGCGTGATCTACTCCCAGGGTGCGCCGGTTGGGGAGATCGAAGCGGGCGCTGAGTTGCCCGGGCAGATCGCTTAGCGCCGCCAGCACGATGTCGGGTTGGATCTCTCCGGCGGGGAGCGATGCGGTGCTGCCGGGCGGCATCAGCCAGGCGGTTCGCAATCCGGCCTGCTGCGCTCCCACTACATCGGTGCCTAGCTTGTCGCCCACATAGAGTACTTCGTCCGGCGGCACCTCACCTAAGGCTGTCAGACCGGCCGCGAAGATGCGCGGATCGGGCTTTCTGATCCGCAGGTCTGCGGAGTAGATGCGCACCGGGAAGTAATTGAGCACCCCATGATGAGCGAGTTCCCGATCATGCCACGGGGCGCGCCAGCGCGTATTTGAGATCACCCCAAGGCGCAAACCGAGCGCCTGGAGGGCGGCCAGGGTTTGCGCGAGATCCGGCTCCGGGGCCGCCTGTTCCAGTTTCGGCGCATGCCAGGCAGTCAGCACCCGCTGATCGGTTGGGTCCAGCCCCCAACCAAACGCGGCACACACGTGTTCCAGAAGCTCTTCATTGGTACTTGCTGTCGGGCCGTGGCGGTCCTCGACAGCCCGGACAGCTTCGCTGAACCGGTCGCGGTCGGGCAGGGCGAGCGCGGGATAGTAACGGCTGAGCGCAGTGTAGAGCGCATCGTGCGCCTGCCGGGCACGTGCGGGGCGAGTATGGGGTGCGGCACGCCAGAGGGTCTTGCTCATATCGAAGAACACCGCTTGCAAGCGGGGCGCGGAGGAGGGGGACATATGCGGCCTCCACAACCGGCGAGGGTCCAAGCCTGAGATTTTGGCTGGGGCACGGCGCATACCGGGAGGACCGTGTTGGGCAGCGGTGGTGCCCTCCCAGGGTGTAAGGGAGCGTAATCGGTAAGGGGCTGGGGCGGTTGGGCCTCGAACGGGCGGGCAGGCTACCTTACCGTTTTACCGCTTTATTGTACGGCGCGAAGATGATGGGAAGATGAAATGCAGATGAAAGTCGGCGAGACATTCCAGCGCCGGTTAGGCATCGGGGCGCCGGGGGATGGGGAGCGCCGCGGGGGCAGGGTGCGTTTGGGCCGCAGGGCCGGCGGCCACCGCGGGTTGGCCGTTAAGGAAACTGCTGGAACAGGTCGTGTAAATCCGGACTATGGGCCGCGCCGCCCAGTAGGGGGGTGACACCGAAAATCTCCTCGATGCTGCGCAGCAGCGCGCTATGGGTATAGTGGACGGCGCCTGCATAGCCGTGCCCTTTGGCGAAAGGTGAGAGCACAAGCAGCCCGATTGGCCCGTCGCTACCATGTTCGCCTTCGTCCCAGGTGATAAATAAGACGCCTCCTGCTTGATACGCGGGCGAGTTTAGTATGGGCGGCACTGCCGTTGCCAGCCAGGTATCGCCGTTGTGGATGCTGTCTAGACTGGCGCAGCCCAGGCTGTTGTGCATGTCGTCGCAGAGATCGGGGGTAATGAAGTTGTAGGCGGCGACGGTGTTGTGTGCCAGGTCCGTCGCCAGTTCGCGGTATGGTCGTTCGTGGGCCAGGCAATAAGCACCGTGTGTCGCGTTCGTGTCTGTGACATCATTGAAGAACACCATCGGGTTGTGTTTGGGCGCATATAGCCCGCGGGCCGTGAGCGGGCAGATGGTGCCGCTGATGCCTTCTGCGTAGGCTTTCCAGGTCAAGCCCTGCGCGGTTAGCAGACTGACCAGATGGCGCGGGGTTGCTTGATGGTTGGCGGCGGGGGCAGCATCGTTCGAGATCCCGAAGTTGCTGCCTGCTTCCAGCCAGAGATAATTGGGTTCGCTGGGATGCACGCCCGGCGGATTATAGTATTGCGTCGCGTAGGAGGCCATGGATAGGAGGGTGTGATTCAGGTAGGGTGCGGATGGACTGTTTTGGATTTCCGCCCAGTTATGGTTTTCCATGACGATGACGAACACGGTATGAATACTGGTGGCCCCCGGCCCGGTGACGGTGGCCGGCAGCGTTGCCGGCGCGGCGGGAGCACTGGGCGTGGAGCTAGGCAGGATCGGGATACTCGTGAGCGTGGAGGTTGGTAAGGGCGGAGCGGGTGTCGGTGTCAGAGCCTGCGTTGGTAATCCGACCTGGGGGCGGGTCGCCATGGCGGGAACCGGTATTGGCGTCGTGGTTTCGCTCGGGCGAGCCGGCGCGGAGCCTGGCGTCTCTCGTACTGTGGGTGTGACACTCGCGCCGCCTGGCACGGGGGTCGCGGGTACCATGGTCTGGTTCCCCAGGCAAGCGGCCAGCGCCCCTAGCATAAGCATGCCGAGCGCAAGCATACGGAGACCGCTGCGACGAGTTGTC
Source organism: Chloroflexia bacterium (assembly GCA_025927935.1). The sequence goes on from JAICKM010000099.1 coordinate 10,000, forward strand.
ACGACCTCAATCAGATAAGGGTGCCCGCTGTGCCGCGTTGCGCGCTTGCCACATCCAGTGGATCCCTGCATAGATCGCCAGCGCGAGTCCCACGATGACCAGACTCCCCGCTACGTCCAGCAGATGATGGACGCGGGCATAGACGCGGGCCAGACCCACCAGGGTGGCGGCCGCCCAGAACAGGGCGCCGGCGCGGGGATTGGCTACCGTGACTACGGCCGCCGCGGTAGCGACCAGCAGCGTGTGATCCGAGGGGAATCCGTTATCCTGGGCACTTGCGATCAGCGGCGGCCCACCCGATACGAGAAACGGGCGGGGATCGGCGATGAGCCGCGCGCCCGTCTGAGCCAGGGCGAAGGCCAACCCGCCGATAATGACGGCGGCTCCCCCGAGTTCCAGGAGCCGGCGTCGATAGCGCAAGACCAGGACGGCGACCGCCAAAGCGAGCACAATAAGATAAAAGTCCTGTGCCAGAAAGATTATTACGGTATCCACGATTCTCCTTTTGTTCGATGCGCCCGGCGCGCCTATGGCAACTTTGATGGGCCAAGAAGAGCATAGCCGCCGCAGGTTAAATAGCGATTAGAGTCCTGCAACATAACCCCTTGGGGCCACCCGCTTCGCGCGCTCCATGCGAACGGATGGAACCCTGCTTCGCTCCTGCGACACGCTAACGCCGGGGGGGTGGGGAAATGCCGCCCCATTTCCAACCGGATTCTAAACTTGAGGTGTTAGACTGCGAGTCGTATCCTGTGCAGCATGCGCCGCAGACGCCTGTGGACGTATGCTGTCCGCCCGTGCGGTGAGGGCGGCGGGACCTAGCGGGCCAATGACCTATTCGTTGTCTTCGCGGGTTCCGGCCCTGGTAACTCGCGCCCGGTGCTCTGATCCGACCTTTCTGCGCCTGATCTTTATCCGCTACTGCCGCTCTGGTGATTAGACCATGATGATGTCCGCTACTTTCGCGCAACGAGTGCGTCGCTGGGTCCGGCCGCGATATGCTGCTACGGGAGTCGCGGTAGCCTTAGTTGTCGGGCTTTTGGCGAATTCGGGCGGTGATGGTGCGGGAAGCCGTCTGCCTCCAGTCGCGCCGCGTCCGCTCAACGGCCCGGCGCCCCCTCTCGTCGCGCCCACGGTGGCCTTCCCCTCACCGGCCCCTTCAGCTCTACCGTCGCCCACCGTCTCACCAGCCCCCACGACTACCGCCTCGCTGCGGGTGGGTCTCCAGGTCGGCCATTGGCATATCGCGGCCCTCCCCGATTCGCTCGCGCGCCTCCGCGATCAGACGGGCACGGCTGCGGCGGGGCATACGGAACTGCAACTAAATCTCGATGTGGTCCGGCGCGCGGCCGCGCTGCTGGAAGCGGCCGGGGTGCAGGTGGATGTGCTCCCGGCCACCGTGCCCGACGGCTATCGTGCGGATGCCTTTGTCGCAATCCATGCGGATGGCAACTTCGCCCGTGCGGTACGGGGCTACAAGGTAGCCCCGCCCTGGCGCTCAGGTGTTGCCTGGGCCGACGCGGCGCTGGCGGCCCAGATCCAGGTTGCCTACAGCACCGCGACGAGGTTGCCCCGCGACCCCGAGATCACGGACAATATGCGCGGCTATTACGCCATCAATGGCTGGATGGGCACCGAGAGCCGCATCAGCGATGGGACGCCGAGCGCCGTGATCGAAACCGGATTCATGACCAGCGCCGCCGACCGTGCGGTGCTCTTTGACCATCCGGAGCGGGTAGCCGCCGGGTTGGCCACCGGTATCCTGGCGTTCTTGCAGAGCGGGGCCGGCACGGCGGCCGAGCAGCAGCGGGCGGAAACCGTCGCGGCGCTCGCGCCAACGGGGTGTAGTGTGGTCGTACTGCTGGATGACGTGCCGCTACGCGCTGCCCCCGCCCCGGATGCGCCGGCTGTGGCCTGGGTGAACCGGGGCGCCATCCTGCCGTATCTTGACAGCACCGCCCGGCCGCGCGGGCCGTTCACGAATACCGCGGGCCGGCGCCTCGCCGTTCAAACGGGGTATTATCGCGTCGGCCGGCTGGGCGGCGGCGTGTCCGTTTATATCAACCGCGCGACAGTCGTCGTGCAGTTACCTCCCCCTAGCCCGCCGGTGCGTGCGGGCAGCGCCGCTACCTCGCCCACAGTGCGGTGGCCTCTGGTTCAATCGGGTCCTTGAGTGAGCAGTGCGCGATCACCAGCTTTGACGCAGCTTCCGCGGGCGCGTATACTGAGCATATCCGTGGGTAGCGCGGCAGGAGGTGTCAGATGGACGAGACCAATGCGGGCATCCAGCCCCTGGGGATACACCACGTTACGGGTATCGCCGGTGATCCGCAAAAGAACCTGGACTTTTATTCCGGGCTGCTGGGCTTGCGCCTGGTGAAGCTCACCGTCAATTTCGACGACCCGACGACGTATCATCTCTATTACGGCGACGGCGCGGGCAATCCGGGCACGATCCTCACCTTCTTTCCCTGGCCCGATGCGAGCCGGGGCCGGGCAGGCACCGGGCAGACCTCGGCGGTCGCCTTCGCCATCCGCCCGGCGTCGTTGGGCTACTGGATCACGCGGCTGGTGCAGCACGGCGTGCAGCACGAAGGGCCGGTCCGGCGCTTTGGCGAACACGTGCTTTCGTTCCACGACCCCGATGGCTTGCAGGTGGAATTGGTGGCGCATAAGCCCGCAGAGGACTGGGCCACCATGCCCACCGGTATGCTGCCCAACGAACACGAAATCCGGGGGTTCCATTCAGTGACACTGTGGGAAGAGGGCTATGAGCAAACGGCGCAGTTACTGACCCATCAGCTGGGGTTCCGCGCCGCCGGGGACGAGAACAACGTGTTCCGCTACGTCGCCACGGGAGGCGACTCGACAAGCACGGACGCAACCGGTACGCCCGGCGCACCGGGGACGATTGTGGACGTGCGCTGCGCGCCGGGCTTCTGGCGCGGGGTGGTGGCGGTCGGTACCATCCACCATGTGGCCTTCCGTGCGCGGAACGACGCCACGCAGCTTGCCCTGCGCGAGCAACTGGCCCGGCAGGGCCTGAACGTCACGCCGGTCATCGACCGCCAGTATTTCCATTCGGTCTACTTCCGCGAACCGGGCGGCGTGCTGTTTGAAATCGCCACCGACCCGCCGGGCTTTGCGATCGATGAACCGCTGGACGAACTGGGCACCCACTTGAAGCTGCCGCCCTGGCTGGAGGGGGGGCGGACCGAGCTGGCGCGCGTGCTGCCGCCGCTCCGGCGGCCCGCGCCTAGAGGCCCAGCGGAGGGTGGTATCGAACCCGAGGCCCATATAGAAGTTCCAAACCCAAGCATCTAGGCCGGGCATCTACCGGCCACCTGGAAAGGGAGACCAATATGGCGATTCTGCAAACGCAAGGGGTTCACCATATCACGCTGGTGGGGTCGAACCGCGAAGCCACGATAGCCTTCTACGAAGGCGTGCTTGGTATGCCTTTCGTGTTTGAACAGCCCAACCTCGACGTGCCGGAGGAGACCCACCTGTACTTCGACCCCGGCGACGGGCGGCTGCTCACCTTCTTCGTGCGGCCCACGCGCCGCAACGACCCGACGCCCAATCCGGAGGGCATCGGCAATCTGCACCATATCGCGTTCAACGTGTCGCGGGCCACCTATACGCAGGTGGCGCAACGCCTAGCGACGTTGGGCATCGAGAATACCGGCCCGGTCGACCGCGGCTTCATGGACTCCATCTACTTCCGCGATCCTAACGGGCAACTGTTGGAGCTGGCCTGTTATAAGTTCGAGCCGCCGCC
>JAICKM010000286.1 GCA_025927935.1 Chloroflexia bacterium
CCCCAGTGTCCCACCGGGACACCCCGCACTTCGCAGTGAACTTATAAAGAGATACCGGACCGGGTCGCTCCGTTAGCGGGCGAAGCCGAGGCCGCGCTCGCGCATGCTGAGCCATTTATTGCCGATGACCAGGTGATCAAGCACCTCGATGTCGAGCAGCTTGCCCGCGGCGACGATCTGTTCCGTCACTTCGACATCCTGGCGCGAGGGCGTGGGATCGCCGCTAGGATGGTTGTGGGCGACCAGTATAGCCGTCGCGTTGGCGCGCACCGGCTCCTTGAAGACCTCGGCCACGCGCACCAGGCTGCTGTTCACGCTGCCCCGATGCACGTCGACCATCTTCATCACTTGGTGCTTGGTGTTCAAGACCACCACGCGCAGTACTTCCTGCTCGAAGGCGCGCATCTCGACCACGAGCAGGTCGCCGATTTGCTGGGGGCCGTTAATCGTCAGGCGGGCGCCCGGCTCGGCCAGCAGCAAGCGGCGCCCGATCTCCAGCGCGGCCAGCAACTGGCAGGCTTTGGCCTCGCCCAGGCCGTGGACCGCGCACAGTGTCGAGACGGACGCGCGGCTGAGGCCGGTGATGCCGCCGAACTCGCGCAGCAGCCGCCGGGCCAGGTCGATAGCCGTTTCGCCCTGGCTGCCCACACGTAGCAGGATCGCCAGCAACTCGGCTTCGCTGAGCGCCCCGGCGCCGAGGTGGACCAGCTTTTCCCGCGGGCGGTCGTCGCTGGGTAGCTCCTTAATCGTGGTATGCGACCGGGCGGCGGCCGGGGCGGCATCCGTGCGCGTGGTCACGGTGCCATCCGGTTCATAGAGAGTCACCGCTGTGATCGGCCGCTTGCGGCGCGGCGGCGGGGCAGGATAGAGATTCTCGGACATGCGCGGGGATAGGTTCCTCTCTTGGACAGGGTTGGCCGTATTATAGCACAGGCCGCTAAGTTTGGTATAATAGACAGGTTTGCCGCCTATGGGACCTGCGGTAGCCCGAATTTCCTATTGACAGGGACGGTATTCAGGGCTACCATAAGACTAGGCAGAAAGCTTCGGCACAGCAGGGACGTGTAATGCACTCCCACCGGCGCGGGCGCGCGCCACAACTGCTTATGAGCGGCCACCGCGGAATACCGGGTTTCAGGGATCGCCCGGCACGGCTAGCCTCTCGTAAAGGACCCGGGTGATGCAGGACACTCCGAAACGGATATTATCACAGCCGGGGATCAGTGTAGTCATTAGCGCGCTGGCCCTGAGCATACTGGGGGCCGGCTGGACCGCTATCCCCATCACCGACTCCTACATCGGGGGCGCCGCGACCTCGCTGGTCGCCTTGCTGCTGGTTGCCGCGATCATCCTGACCTCGCAGTTCCCCATCCATATCCGCTATTATCAGAAAATCGACATTAGCAGCCTGGTGCTGTATTTGATCGCCGTGTTGCTGCCGCCGCCCCTGGCGGCCACAACGGCGGGCCTCGGCGTGCTGACGGCGGAACTGGCGTTGCGGACGCGGCGCGGTACCTACCTCACCGACATCATCACCCTGGCCTCGCGCTGGGTGATCATCGTCCTGATCGGCAGCCTGGTCGCCAATATTCCGGCGGGCAACGGCCCGGCCCACCTCGCCGCTCTGGCCGTCGCCGGGGGCATCCTCTGGATCGGCGATATCCTGACGCTGCCTTTTGTGCTGGCGCCGATCAGCGGGGAATCGTACAGCCAGATCGTGCGGGCGGCCATCGCGGACTCCGGGCCTGCCGAGGCGGCGCAATATATCCTGGGCCTGCTGGGCGCCCTGGCCGCCATGCAGCACATCTGGGCGCTGGCGCTGCTGGCCGTGCCGGGCACATTGGTCTATCTGGCCTTCAAAAGCGCCAAGGAAATGCACGACGGCACGCGCCAACTGCTGGAAAGTATGGCCGACACCGTCGATCTACGTGACCCCTATACCGGCGGCCACTCCCGCCGCGTCACCGAGTTGACCATCGGTATCTTGCGCGAACTGGACATGCAGGGGACCAGCGCCGAGTTGATTATTGCCGCCGCCCGCGTCCATGACATCGGCAAAATCGGTATCCCCGACCGGGTGTTGAACAAACCCGGCATGCTGACCGCGGAGGAGCGGGCGATCATGGAGACGCACCCGGAACGCGGCGCGGACTTGCTGCGGCGCTACCCCGACTTCGCGCAGGGAGTCGAGATCGTGCGCCATCACCACGAGCGCTGGGACGGCGCCGGCTATCCGCACCGGCGCAAGGGCACCGACATTCCGCTAGGCGCGCGCATTGTGGCCGTAGCCGACAGCTTCGACGCCATGACCAGCGACCGCCCCTACCGGCCCGCCCTGCCGGTGCGCAAAGCCGTCGAGATCCTGCGCGCCGGGCGCGGCGAACAATGGGACTCCGTGATCGTCGACGCCTTCCTGCGTAGCATCCGCACACAAATCGAGCAGGCAGGGCCCACCCACCTGCGGCTGGTCGAGAATACCGAGGAAGCGAGCGAACCGGCCATGGTCAAGGTCCGGGCCTGACGGCCCGCCGGAGGCCGGCTCCCGCCCTGTACTGCGATAAACCCCGTACTAGGGCAAAATTCGTACCTAAGTATCAACATTACCTATTGACAAACCTTTGGTAAGGTCGTATAATCACGCTGGGTAGGATACTACCCCCGATGAAGCGATCCGCCCACCCCGGATCGCGCCTAATCTAAGCCGGAATTGGGCAAGGCGTCACGCTTCCTCGGTTGGGACAACCTCACGCACCATTTCTCATCGGGTCACAACTGCATAGGTCTTGGTAAGGGCAGCGCCGCACTGATCGCACCACAGCCGGCGTAGGGATAGTTATGCCCAAAAACTGAACAGGCCCCGTATAGGCACCGCCGGCCGGATCGCACCCCGCGCCGGGGGTTAGGATGTTTATGGCCCCGGTTTAGCGGCCTACTCGCACAGGAGGAGTTGGAGTCCATGTTTTCCCTCACATTGCCGCGCCGCATGAGCGCCCTCATCACCGCCACCTGCCTCGTTCCCCTGCTGATCGCCGGCTTTATGACCAGCCAACCGGCGTATGCCGATGGCCCGCCGCCCAATCCGGACCGAATCATCATTTGCCGGACCGATCCCCTCGTCTTTCTCTCGGATGGCACCAAGGTGAAGATGACGGCCGAGATCGGGACCGCCGCGGAAAATGTGCAGGGCATTGTCTATACCCTGCACGCGCCGCGGGGGACCAGTGTCGTGCGGATTGTCTATCCGGGGCAGCAGGTGCCGGAAACCGTCATCTTCCATGCCGACCGGCCCGCCAACACCTATGATATCGATACCATCGTCTCCGTCAGCGGCAACAGCAGCCAGAGTCCGATTGGCGTGACGGCCAGCACCGTGGTCAACAATAACAGCCGCGGCTCGGCTACCGGCGGGGTGGGGGATCACCTCCAGGTGCATATTCAAGAGTAATGCGGCGCACGCGCAATAATCACGCGAGCGGCCGTCTGATCTGCGCTGAACAAGGATCGGGCGGGCCGCCCGCGACCCCCTGAAGGAGTCCATTCATGCAACCCCCTTCCGTCCGCCTCCTCAGGCAGCCGCGCACAGGCGCCATGACCAGCGTGCTGGCCCTGGTGGCCCTGACCGTTCTATGGGACCGGGCCACCACCGGCCCTGGCGGGGCGGCGAGTACGGAGACGACGCTGCTGGCCGTGATTCTCGCGGTGGGCGTGGTGCTCGGCGCACAGTTCCCCATCCATGTGCGCGCTTCGCAGAAAATGGGCATGGATAGCGTGGCGCTGTTTCTCACGGCGGTGTTGTTACCCCCGGCGCTGGCGGCGGTAACGGCGGGCGTGGGCGTGCTGACCGCCGAGATGATCTCGCGCGGGCGGCGGGGCGCCACCTATAGCGACATTGCCACGACGACCGGGCGCTGGGTGCTGATCACCCTGCTGGCGGGGGCGTTGGTGCATCTGCAAAGCGAGGATGAGGCGTTCAACCTGCTCTTGCTCGCCACGGGGGCCGGGCTGATGTGGATCGGCGACGTACTGACATTGCCGCTGCTGCTCACCCCAATCACCGGGGAACCCGCCGGGCGGGTCATCGTCGAAACGGCCCGCGCCGCCGGCACGACCGAAGGCGCGCAGTATCTGCTGGGCCTGCTGGGCGCCCTGGCTGTGACCCAGCAGATCTGGGCGCTGGCGCTGTTAGCGGTGCCGGTCGCGCTGGTCTATCTGGCCTTCAAAAGCGCCAGGGAGATGCACGACGGCACGCGCCAACTGCTGGAAAGCCTGGCCGATACCGTCGACCTGCGCGACCCCTATACCGGCGGCCACTCCCGCCGCGTCACCGACCTGACCGCCGGTATGCTGCGGGAACTGCAAATTGAGGGCGCAACTACGGCGACCATTGTCGCGGCGGCGCGCGTCCACGACATCGGCAAGATCGGCGTGCCCGATCAGGTGCTGCATAAGCCGGGCGTGCTGACCGCGGAGGAGCGGGCGATCATGGAGACGCACCCGGAGCAAGGCGCGGACCTGTTGCGGCGCTACCCCGACTTCGCGCAGGGCGTCGAGATCGTGCGCCATCACCACGAGCGCTGGGACGGCGCCGGCTATCCGCACCGGCGCAAGGGCACCGACATTCCGTTCGGCGCGCGCATTGTGGCCGTGGCCGACAGCTTCGACGCCATGACCAGCGACCGCCCCTATCGCCGGGCGATGCCGGTGCGCAAAGCCGTCGAGATTTTGCGCGCGGGCCGGGGCACACAGTGGGATCCGGTCATCGTGGACGCCTTCCTGCGCAGCATCGCCGGCGAGTTGGAGCGTCCCGCCCCGCTGCTGCTGAAGGTGGCCGAAGAGGCCCCGGAGCCGGAACCCATCGTGGCCGCCCGCGCCTGAACGCCACCCGGCAAACCAGCAAAGATGCCCACGCCCGGAAGCCTGTACGGCCGCCGGGCATGCTCTTGTGTCCCTTCGATTATGTCAATCGCAACTGGCGGCGGGTATAGCAGCCGGTTCCAACAGGTGCAGCGGTTGCGGCGGCACGTCGGGATAGTAGCTGTTGATGATCGCCCCCGCCTGCCGGAAGTAGTCGACCCAGAGGAGGTTGGCGCCCTGGCGGCGCAGGGTGTCGAGATCAAAGGGCCGGCGCGGCGGCAGGGGCCACCCGGCCAGCACCGCCGCCAGCGCCTCCGGCCCGATCGCCGTCGTCAGGGCATCCAGGCGATCATAAACGTTGAGCACATAGCTGAAATATTCGTGCAGGGTGAAGCAGATGCCGGGCCTGGCCGTCACGCGCGCATTCCAGCGGGTGACGACCGCCTGATAGAGATCAAACTGCATGTGCAGCCGATGCAACGTTGCGCGCCAGTGCGGGCGCTGCGGCTCGCGGACCGGCCAGGAGTCGGGCGGGCAGCGCGTCTGCTTGCCCTGAAAGACGACGCCGCTCCACAGCGACATCGGATACGCCTGGCAGACCAGCGGGCGATCCGCGTAGATGCCGCAGCGGACATTGCCGTCGGCCAGGTGCATCAGGAAGACGCACGGCTGTTTCACGGCAAAGCGGCCCTGCTTGTCGAGCGCGAGTCCGTAAGGCTGCCCGCCGCTCTCCAGCAACAGGCCGTCGAAGCCCATCTCCGGCTGCGGGCAGGCGATCACATATTGATCCGGGCTGAGGCGCTGTTGTTGATTGATCAGCCAGATGTCATAGCCGCAGACCGGCACAATATAGGACCGGCAGCAGGTGCCGCAGGTGGCGCAGGGCAGGTGCTCCGGGGCGCTCATGATACGCCCTCCCCGGTGGGCACGGCATCCAGGGCATCGTAGGCTTCCAGCAAGAAGGCGCAGTAATCGAAGAAGCTGAACTGCGTATCGGGCGGCGCAGTGGCGACACGGGCGTTCCAGCGGGTGACGACCCCGCAGTATTCGGCGGTATCCTGCCGGCGGGCGGTCACGACGGCGGTCTCCTCGGCGATATCGACATCGGCCAGCGACCAGTGGCGGCAGGCGCAGCCCGTGTCGTTCTGCACATAGAGGACGCTGCCCAGCAGTTCGGACGGAAAGCTCTTGCACATGCCCGGACGCAGATCGCCCAGGCCGCAACGGTGGGCGCCGTTGCGGGTGCGCAGCAGGAAGATGCACGGGGGCGGCGCTTTCTTGCGCCGCGTGGCGCCCTTCGCCAGCGCCACCCGGTACGCAACGCCCGAATGGTCGAGGTGAAAGGCATCGCGCCGGGGCGCTTGTGCCGGGAAGTAGACCAGGAAGGCCCACGGCGGGCTATCGAGGGTGTGCGCGATGCGCCAGATGTCGCGCCCGCTGGGCACAACGAACGCGGCGTAGCAGCACGACTTCTGCTTGCAGGCCAGCCAGATCTCCTCTTTACGGGTCAGTCCCAGTTCGGTCATCCAATACTCGTTTCTAGCTCAGGCGGGTCCGTTCTCAATAATCTGCTCCAGCCGCTGCGTCAGGCGTGCCCGGCAGGGCGGCAGGGACCGGGACAGCCTCGAGCGGCAGGTCGCCGGGGAAAAAGCTATCGGCCACGGCCAGGATCGCGTCGAGCACCGGCGCCCAGGGGGCCAGGTCGGCGCTGCCGCTCATGAGCGGGCTGATCCCGCGCAAATAACACTCGCCCCAGGCCACACATAGCGCCTGCCAGGCGGTGGAGTCCAGCCCGGCGCGAATGGGGGCCACGCGGGCGTAATAGTTCATCAGATAGGTGAAGTATACAGGAACCGAGATATTGGCGGGATGGGCGGTATGCAGCACATGGTAGTTCCAACGCGCCACGGCCAACTCGTAGATATCGAATTCGACGTGCATCTGGAGCAGGCGTTCGCGCCAGACGGGGCGCTGCAAGATACCGTCGCGCCAGGCATCGGGCGCGCAGAGCACATCTTCGCGGCGCTCCACCGTGCCCTCGACCATCCAGGCCGGATAGGTCTGGCAGACGAACGGGCGCAGGCCATAGATCCCGCAGCGCCCGACGCCGCTGGGTAGGCCGACCCAGAAGACGCAGGGCTTCTCCTCGCTATCGGCGGGCGCCTTGTCGAGCGCGATGTCATAGGTGCGCGCGGAGCGATCCAGCAAGAAGCCGCGCCGGTTGGGCGTCTGCTGCGGGACGGCGACCAGGAATTGCTCCGGGGCCAGGTGCATACCCTGGGCGATGACCCAGGCGTCGTAGCCGCTGACCGTCACGACATAGTGATGGCAGCAGCGCTTGGTGCAGGTGGCGCAGGGACTGGTCATAGCGTGCCGCCTTCACGCGCGGTATAAGCATCCAATACATAGGCGCAAAACTCACGGTAGGTGCGTTCGCCCGCTTGCGCGGCCACCTGGGCGTTCCAGGCGGCCACGATGGCCTGATATTCCGCCGTTTCGGCCAGCAGTTGCCGGAGCCGGGCCGTCTCCTGGGCGCCGTCCAGGTCCACTACCGACCAGCGCCGGCAGGTACAGGCGCCATCCTGGCAGGCAAGCATCCCCTCGACCAGCACCGCGGGATAGACCTGGCAGGGCAGCGGGCGCAACCCACCCAGGCCGCATTGGGCGTGCCCATCGGCCAGGTTCCAGAGGAAGATGCACGGCGCGCCTTTGGGGCCAACATCGCCGCGCTTGGCGAGCATGACCTGATAGAACGGGCCGCCGGGCGCCAGTTGGAAGCCGTCCACCGCGGAGTCCTCGGCGTCGCAGTACAGGGTAAAGTCCCACGGCTGGAGTTCGAGCGCCTGGGCGATGCGCCAGACATCGCGGCCCGTCAGGATCACTTTGGTGTTGTGGCAGCAGGTTTTCTCCCGGCAGCCCAGCCAGAGCAGTTCCTTGGGCGGCAGGGCGCGCGCGACATCAGGCACCGTCCGCGCTCCCATCCTTGTGCTGAGCGATCCAGGCGGTCCATTGATCGGCGGCGCGATTGCGCTCCGCCTCCGGGGCTTTGGGATCATAGCTGCCCAGGGATTGCCAGAGCGTATCCCAGGCGGCTTCGTCGCCCAGCATCCGGGTGACGTTCTTGCGGATAATCCAGTAGGCTTTGGTGCGGGTCAGCACATAGGGCGCTTTCAGCAGGGGCGCCACGGCGGGCAGGGCCGCCGGGCCGAAGCCCATCAGCGTGTAGGTCGAGAGCGAGTATTCGCCGTGCAGCACGTCCGTGAAGTCCTCGATGGTCTGGATCAGGGCGTCGAGGGCGCGCGGGTCGCCGACATTGGCGAGGGCCGTCGCGGCGCGGGCGCGCACCTTGTCGTCGCTGTCATGGACGGCGGCGGCCAAGCTGTCCGCGGCGGCGGGATCGGCAATGGTGCCCAGGCCCTCGGCGGCCAGCGCGCGCACGCGGGCGTCCGAACTCTCCAGCGC
>JAICKM010000869.1 GCA_025927935.1 Chloroflexia bacterium
AACCGCGTCCAGAGCATCGGCATCGTCCTGCGCGAGTTGCAAAAGCTGCTGCCCGAAGTCCGCTTCGCCGTGGCCCACGGCCAGATGGATGAAGATCAGCTTGAAGACGTGATGACCGCCTTCATCGACCAGAAGCACGATGTGCTGATCTGCACCACGATCATCGAGTCGGGCCTCGACATCCCGAACGTCAACACGCTGATCGTGGACCAGGCCAACAACTACGGCCTGGCCCAGTTGTACCAGTTGCGCGGGCGCGTGGGCCGCGGCGACAAGCGCGGCTACGCCTATTTTCTCTACCATCAGGGCCGCAAAGTCACGGATATCGCCCAGGAGCGCCTGCAAACCATCGAGCAGGCGACCGAACTGGGCGCGGGCTTCCGCATCGCTCTGAAAGACATGGAGATCCGCGGCGTGGGCAACCTGCTGGGACCAGAGCAGCACGGCAACGTGGGCGCGGTCGGCTTCGACCTCTACACGCGGCTGCTGGCCGGGGCCGTCGAGGAGGCCAAAGGCCACGAGCGCCCGGTCGAACCGCCGCCCGTCACCTTCGACCTGCCGATCACGGCCTTCCTGCCCGAAGATTATGTGCCTGAGGCGAGCGAGCGGTTACGGCTCTACCAGCGCCTGGCCCGCGTGCGCAGCGAAAGTGGCGTGCGCGACATGCGCCGCGAGCTGGAGGACCGCTTCGGCCCGCTGCCCCAGCCGGCCGAGAACCTGCTGCTCATCGTCCGCCTCAAGAGCATGGCCCTGCGCGCGGGGGTCGAGGCGATCAACACCATCGACGACGAGTTCGTCATTGTGCTGGGCGCCGAGGCCGCCCGCCGCCGCCTGGGGCCGCAACTGCATTACAACCTGGGCCTCAAGCTGGGCGACAACGTCCGCGTGACGCAGCATCAGGTGCGCTTGCAGCGCCGCGCCCTCGGCAATAGCTGGGTCAAGGTGCTGGAAGACACCCTCGAAGAGCTGATCGAGGCCGCCGCGTAGCAGGTAGCCAGAGCAGCTTTATCTGTAGGGGCCGGTTTGAAACCGGCCCGTCTGCAGTTTCCACCTCTCTATTCGGTCCGCAGATGTAGCCCGGATCGGTTCCTGGCCCCACGTTGCCCCGGTGCCTCCCCGCCCATAGACGGAGCCGGCCTCCGTTCTAGGCCCGATGCTGCATGTCCCCGACTATGGTAAGATCGCTGCATTGCCCGTCAACACAAAAATCAGCGCAATGGAATTTAGGAGAATCAAGCATGACCACGAAAACGACTTTTACGGCGCGGCCTTACGGCGGCGAAGCCGACCTGCAAGCCATCTGCGATATGCTCAACGCCTGCGATGCCGTCGATCAGAACGACGATAACTATGCCGTCGACGATTTGCGGGTGGAGTTCAGCGACCCCCGCGTGGACCAGGCGCGGGATTTGCGTGTCTGGGAAGACGGCGAGGGCCGGGTGGTCGGCCTGGGCCAGAGTTGGTTCCCGGAGAACGCCGATCCGCTGAACGTCTACCTCTACTGGCGCGTGCTGCCGGAGGTCCGCAACCAGGGCCTGGAAGACGAGATCATCACCTGGGGCGAAGCACACATCCGCGAGGTGGCCCGCGAACGGGGCGTGGCTGCCGCGCAGATCGAAGGCTCGGCCCGCGAGAGCTACACCCACGGCCAGGAGGCGCTGGAACGCCACGGCCTCCGCCCGGTCCGCTATTTCTTCCGCATGGCCCGGCCCCTGGATGCGCCGATCCCCGAACCGCAATTCCCCGACGGCATCACTCTGCGCCACGTCGTGGACGACGCCGATGCCGAGCGCTGGGTGGAGGCGTTCAACCTGTCGTTTATCGACCACTGGAACCACCAGCCGGAAACCGTCGAAGCTCACAAGCACTGGCTGACCAGCGCCACCTATCGCCCGGAGCGCGACCTGATCGCCGTCACCGCCGACAACACCGTGGCCGGCTTCTGCTTCTGCCTGATCGACCCGGAGGCCAACGCCCGCAACGGGCGCAACGAAGGGTGGATCGACATGCTGGGCACGCGCCGCGGCTTCCGCAAGATCGGGTTGGGCCGGGCCTTGTTGCTGGCCGGGCTGCACCGGCTCAAAGCCGACGGCGTCGATACCGCCATCCTGGGCGTGGACGCCGAGAACCCCAGCGGCGCGCTCCGTCTATACGAGTCGGTGGGCTTCCATAAGGTCTACACCACCGTCGCCTACTGCAAGGACCTCTAACCCACGCGGGCAGCACCGCCCGGCCAAGCGCCCATCCGGAAGCACATTGTGCCTGGCCGGATGGGCGCACTCACTTTCATGGCCCGACCCGATCTCTTGCAAAATAGTAGTAGCCCGCCACGATAATTCCGTGGGGACTGGTTGCACACCGGCCTGCCGCCATTATGAACAGGGCGGTCGGGCACCTGGCTTCCATGAGGCACGGCCCGCGTGCGGTATACCGCACGGGCTGGGCAAAGGTTGCCGCTCTGTAAGTTGTGCCGCCTGATCATTAAGTGGACTGTAACACCTGTTTGTTAGAGTAAAAGTTACAATAGTGGGTGCGACCATTTGTCCTGTCTGAAAGTTTTTGTAGAGAGGTCCCCTAAATGATCTGGCTCCCGCAACGGAGAACCTCCCGGTTCATGCTCGCGGCACTACTGGTCCTTGGCGCCGGTTTTGTCGCGCTGCTGCCCTGGCTCGCGGCGCCCACGGCGGGTGCCAAACCCGGCCCCACCGGGGCAAGTAACCGCCCGCTGACGAATCGTATTACCGCCGAAAACGCTCTGCCCGGCACCGACGCCTGGGCGAATCTCGGCAACTACGAT
>JAICKM010000171.1 GCA_025927935.1 Chloroflexia bacterium
GGCCTGCGCGGCGACCGCCTGGGTATCCTCTACCCAGCCATCTACGAGATGCAGGTGCGCGCGCTGCTCAACGCCGCCGCCAAGCTGACCAAGAGCGGCAAGAAGGTCCATGTCGAGATCATGATCCCGCTCACGGGCACGGAGAAAGAGCTGGAAGTCATGCGCAAGCTGGTCGACCGCGCCGCCGCCGAGGTGGAGAAGGCGCAGGGCGGGCCGGTGGCCTTCAAGTATGGCACCATGATCGAGGTGCCGCGCGCCGCGCTGGTGGCCGGGAGGCTGGCCCAAACCGCCGAGTTCTTCTCCTTCGGCACCAACGACCTGACCCAGACGACGTTCGGCTACAGCCGCGACGACGCCGAGGGCAAGTTCCTGCTCCAGTACGTCGAGATGGGCGTGCTGCCGGTCAACCCCTTCCAGACGCTCGACCGCGACGGCGTGGGCCGCCTGGTCGAGATCGCCGTGAAGGAAGGCCGCGAGACCCGCCCCGATCTCAAGGTCGGCATCTGCGGTGAGCACGGCGGCGATCCCGACTCGATTGCCTTCTGCCACCAGGTTGGCCTGAACTATGTCTCGTGCAGCCCGTTCCGCGTGCCCGTCGCCCGCCTGGCGGCGGCGCAGGCGGTGCTGGCAACCACCGAGCGCGACCGCTAACCAACATCGGGAGGGGCGCCGCAGGGCGCCCCTCCCCTTTTTACCCGCCCCGCGCACTCCCACTATGCCCGACCAGACCACTTACGGTGGAACACCCAACCAGATGCGCTCCGGCGCCGCCGCCGCCATCTTCGACGATGCCGGGCGCCTGCTGCTCCAGCAGCGCAGCGACAACGGCTACTGGGGGCTGCCCGGCGGCGGCATGGACCTGGGCGAGTCGGTCGCACAGACGGTGGTGCGCGAAGTGCGCGAGGAAACAGGCTACGAGGTGGAAGTCATCCGCCTGATCGGCGTCTACTCCGACCCAGCGCACTCGGTCATCAACTACCCCGACGGCAACCGCGTGCAGTCCATCGTCTGCCTGTTCGAGTGCCGCATCACCGGCGGCGCGCCTGCTCTCTCCGACGAAACCACCGCGCTGAATTGGTTCCCCCTCGACGCGCTGCCCCGCCCCTTCACGCCCAACCACATCATCCGCATCCAGGACATCCTGGCACAGCAAACGGCGGCGTTCTTCCGCTAACGGTCGATCTTCATCATATACGCCCGCTTGCCCTCATCCGTGGGCACAGTTTCGTAGTGGCGGAAGCCCGCCTTCTCATAGCAGCGGATCGCGCGGGCATTCTCCGGCGCCGGGTCGAGGATGATCCGGCGCGGGTTCTGGCGCGCGATCACCAGTTGGAGGAACGCCCGGACCGCCGCCGTGCCCAGGCCGCGATTGAGCAAATCGGCTTCCCCGATGAATTGATCGATGCCCACCACGCCCTCATCCTCCAGATAAGACTGAAAATAGCCGATGGGCCGGGCCGCGTCCGTGCTTCCGGCTTCCTGGGATAGGAGAATGAAGCGCTCGGCATCCGGGTCGCTGTAGTGCGCGGCCACTTTTTCGAGCGTGTCGTCGCCGTCATCCCACCACTCTTTGACATGCGGGCGCTGCAACCAGTCGAGCAGGAGCGGGTAGTCATCCGGCGTGAGGGGCCGGAAACTGAGTTCGAGGTTATCCATCAGGCGCATCCCGGCACACCCCACGTGACGGTCGCCACCACCTCCAGGTGGACCTGTCCATCAGGGCAGAACGGCGCCAACAGGGCGCCCACCGCGGCGTCGAATTCCGCCGCAACCTCTAGAGTCATCCGCTCGCGGGAAAAACCGTTCATGGCGTGGAACGATTCGACATACCCGGCGATAGGCTGGGCGAACGAGATCGGCGCCGTTACTTGCGTGCTGCGCACGTGGAACAGGCCGCGCGATGCCAGTTCCGTCACAATATCGTAGGGCACGTAGTCCCGGTTGGTGGAGTAGCGGTCGATGATATGCTGTAACTCGGCGGCCCAGGGCACCGGGCGGGCTTCGGGGGAGAGCAAGGCGAGGCAGCCGTGCGCCGCCAGCAGGCGGCGAAACCGGGGCAGCGCCACATCCCAATCCAGCCAGTGGATGCTCGACCCCGCCGTGATCAGGCCGTAGGGCGGGTCCAGCGGCGCGTCCTCGGCCCGCCCGACGATCCAGCGCAGCCGGGGATTATCGCCGCCCGGCAGCGCCCGACCCCGCGCGATCATGGCCGCCGACGGATCGACGGCATCGACCCGATCCACTAGCGGCAGCAATGGGCGGGCGATCTCGCCGGTGCCACAGCCCACATCCAGGACCGCGCGGGGGCCGTCGCCGAGCAACCCGGCTAGGATGGCAAATACGTCCGGTGGGTAGGGAATGCGGTGATGATATGCGCCCGCCACACTGTCGTCGGCGAACTGCGCCGCGTACTCCGGTCCCAGGTGTTTAGGCTTTGCGCGCATGGGTCGCTCCTTCGCCGCATGATTGCGAAAGGACGGGGCGGGGGCGGGTTTACCACCCGCCCCCGATGCCGGAGTTCTATATTATGGTCCGCGCCGGCCTTATTTGGTCACGTCGACCACGGTCGGCTGGCGGCCGGGGGCCGGGCCGTTGTCTTGCAGGACCAGAATGGCGTGCGGCCCGCTGCTCTGCACATAGAGCCGCGGCGCGCTCGCGCTGGGCAAGATGTTGAGCGCGGGAACGGTGTTCAGCACGAGGTCGTCGTGCGCGGCCAGCTTATCGCCGAGCGAGTAGGCGACGACCCGGCCCGGCGATTGCGGCACGGCCAGGTAAACACGCTGCCGGCCCCCGCCGTAGGCGAGCAAGCAGGGGCAGCCGTCGTGCGTGAGCTTGGCCGCCACCTGCCAATTGCCCGCATCGAGGACCACCATCTCGGGTACGAGCGGGATAGACTGGGGCTGGCGCCAGGCGAAGAGCCGCCGGCCACTGCCGTCGAACAGGGGGAACAACGGCTCGAAGCCGAGTTGGATCGGCCCGCCGAAGCTGTCGCTGCGCATATCCATCGGCAACAGGCCGTCGCGCCCAGTGAGGTAGAGCGTCGTGCCGTCCACGAACGCGCTATCGGCGGACCACCCGCTGGGGATCTTGATCCCCTTCGTCGTCACTTTCTGCAAGTCGAGCATCCGCAGCAACGGCCCCCCGCTGCCCGGCTGATCGCGCAGCAAGCCGTACAGCTTGGTGCCGTCAGGGTTCAGGAAGGCCCGCTCGATGGGCTGGCCCAGGTTGAAAGAGCGCGTCTCGGCCAGCGCGTTGCTGTCGATAACCGCGATGCGCCCGTTGGGCGCGACCACGTAGATCCGCTGGGTGGGGCCATGCACGAGCACGGGCACCGGGGCCACCGTGTCCAGCGTCATGCCCTCCAGGTCCAGCGGGATATCCTTTTGCTTTTGTAGATTCGTTTCGTCATAGACGCCGAGGATGCCCCGGCCCGCGCCGTTGGTGGTCATCACATAGAGCCGGTGCGTCTGCGGGTCCGTGGCGGCAGGCTGCGGCCCGCCCGCGCCGGGATCGAGTCCCGGAACATCAATGGCGCCGACATAGGCCAGGCCCGGCGGAGTCGGGGTAGCCGTAGCCGTGCTGGTTGGCGTGGCGGTCGGCGTGCTGGTGGCCGTCGGCGGGGGCGCTGTCGGCGCGGCGGTAATGTTGGGGGCGGCCGGCGCGCTGGTCGGTACCAGGGCGACGGCGGTGGCAGCGGGCGGCCCGCTCGCATCCGGGGTGGCCGTCACCACAATCGGCGTCCCCGCCGACAGGGTGATGCCGAACGGCGGCCAGCGCAGATTGTCGGTCATCGCCAGCAGGCCGCCCACGACGACGACAAGCAGGATCAGCAAGACCAGTGAGCCAAAAGGTGTTAATCTACCCATAAACAGAAGGACCCTCTAGAGTGCCAGCGCCGCGGTGATCGCCGGAGTCAGGCGGACCAGGAAGTCGTGCAACGGTTCCAGAGCCAACCCTACCAGGACCCAGAGCGGCGCGTAATCGAAGCGCGTATAGCCGCGCCAGTGCCAGCGCGCGTGCGCGCTGTAGTCCCACGGACACCGACCTGTCAGCCGCTCCAACAGCCAGCCGGTCAGGGTTTCGATGCCCATGATGCCCGCGGCATACACGAGACCGCGCAGCGGCCAGGCCACGCCCGCCGTCCGTAAGGCATCATGCAGCGGTTCGTACAGCGGGGCCACCAGGCCATAAATCAAAAACATCCAGAGGTACGTATGGCCGGGCAACCGCCAATCAATGGGGCGGCGCTTGGGCAGGGCGGTCCAGAGAATTTCCATGCACCAGCCCAGCAGGCCATAAATCACGAAGCGCACGACCATTCGTTGCGTACCTCTCCGGGGAGGGTGCCCCTCTCCCGCCCGTCAGCATACCACACCCGGCGGGCGCCCGCAAGGGAACAACTGGGAGCGTGTGTGCGGCCCGCTGTTGCATCCCGGTGGACGGCGCCCGGCAACTCAAGCCGCAAGCTACATCAGGCAAAGCCCGCCTGCGTGGCCGAGCGTCGAAGCCCGCGCAGGCGGGCTTCGTACTCGTAGCCTGCCCCTTCCAGGGGCCGGGCGGCGCATCTCGGCGGAGACGCGAATATATGGTATAACAAAGCTATGCGTAACGAAATCGAACAACTGATCGCCGCCTACCGGCAAGCCCGCGGCGAACGCGAGGCCATCGATCGCGACGCCGAGCCGCGCGCCTGGGCACAAGCCGATCTCGACCTGAGCGCCGCGAGCGGGCAGTTGGGCAACGAGGTCCGCGAGGCCGCCCGCAAGCTGGGCATTGTGCGCGACCTGAGCCGCGCCCTGGCCGGCACCGGGTTTGCCGTGGCGCGGGTGGCCTTTGTGCCCGAAAGCAGCCATCTGGCCGTGGAATTGAGCGGCGGCCCCGATAATGCCGCAGAAGCACGACGCGCCGCCGACCCGGCCACCACCGACCGGGTGCGCACCGTCACCGAGGAGTTTTTCAGCCGCACCGGAGTCGAAGTGGACTTCCCTTATGATCGGTTAGTGGACTAAGCGGAAGGAGATCCCCATGGAGCGCGATCCCGACGCCATCCCTGTCGTCTACCTGGACACCAGCGTGTATGGCCGCCCCTTTGATGATCCCGCAGTGGGCAGCAACCGGCGCGAGATCCGCGCCGTGCAGACGCTGGTGGACGCCATCCAGCAAGGGGATGCCCAACTGGTCTCGTCCTTCGTCGTGCAGGACGAGTGCGCGCGGGCCACGCCCGACGTGCAGGCACTGGAGCTGGCTCTGCGCGAGCTGGCCCAGGCGGTCGTCCCGCCGACGCCGGAAGTCGAGACCCTGGCCGCCCGGCTTACCACGGAAGCGGGCCTCAAACCGGGCGACAGCCGCCATGTCGCCTGCGCGATCCTGGCCGGGGCCGGCGATTTCCTGTCCTGCACACCCCGGCGCATCAGCAAGCAGGCCGCTGTCGAAGCCGTGCTGGGCCATGCCTTCCCGATGATGACACCCAGCGATTTCGTGCGCGAAGTCCTCGTCTAGTTGGAGCACTGCTGAGCACGTCACGATTTCCTCACAATTTGCCGTCCCGATTTTTGGTAAGGTAAATGGTAAGGTATTCGATGCTATAATGCGATGTTTTGTTCCCAACAATTCATGCTTATACAGGCGCCGGATTAACGTGGACGGGCGCGCCAGGCGAATCGACCTATCCGGCGCACCATAGCGCAATCGGAGCCGGCCGGCAATATTGGGTACCCCCTATACAGACTGTCGTAGAATTGCTATAATGGAGTGTCGTTGTGACGGCGATCAGCTCTTGGAGAGGCGAACTTAGCCATTTGATGAACTACGCCCAGGTTCGCGAACGCATTGAGCAGGAAGAGCGTGACCGTCTCTCTCCGTTGGCGACCAAAGCAGCCGATTCGCGCGGCAGGATGCGACCGGAACCCCCGGATGCTATCCGCACGGCGTTCCAGCGCGACCGCGACCGGATCATTCACTCAAAAGCGTTTCGCCGCCTCAAACACAAGACGCAGGTCTTCATTGCCCCCACCGGGGACCATTATCGGACGCGGCTGACCCACACGCTGGAAGTCGCCCAAATTGGCCGGACGATTGCCCGCGCGCTGCGCCTGAACGAAGATCTGGTAGAGGCCATTTCACTCGCGCACGACCTGGGCCACGCGCCCTTCGGCCATGCGGGCGAGGATGCGCTCCGCGAAGTGTACGATCCCGACTACCGGCATAACGATCAGAGCCTGCGCATTGTCGACTACCTGGCGCGCGACGGGCAGGGCCTCAACCTGAGCTACGAAGTGCGCATGGCCCTGCCCCACGCAACGCCCACCAATGAGGGGATGAGCGGCGAAGGCGCGGGCCAGGGTACCCTTGAAGGCAAGGTCCAGAAGATCAGCGACAGCATCGCCTATATCAACCACGACATCGACGACGCGATCCGGGCGGGCATCATCACCGAAGCCGACTTGCCGCGCCGCTGTAACGCGGTGCTCGGCGGTAGTCACTCCGAGCGCATCAACACGCTGGTCTGTAATCTGGTTGAGGTCAACTGGGCCGCCGCCTATCCGCCGCCGGGCGAGCCGCTCCCCAGCCCCGATAGCGTCGATATCCATTTCTCACCCGATGTGCTGGCCGCCGCTGACGAGCTAAAAGCCTTTCTGTTCGAGCGGGTCTACGTCGGGTCGGCGGCGAAGGGCGAGGAAGCGCGCGTGCATGGCGTCATCCACGCGCTCTACCGGCACTATTGTGCCCACTTCGACGAGATCCCCGCCGAAATGGCCCGCAACCCGCGTGAGGAGCCGCGGGAGCGCATTGTCGTCGATTATATCGCGGGCATGACCGACCGCTACGCCATTCAGAAGTTCAGCGAACTCTACGTGCCGAGGCTCTGGTCGATCTAGAGCAAGATGCCGCTCCGCGCGACTTAGCAACGCAATACCCGACGCTCAGGACTCAGCACTTGTATGGCTAATGCAGATTCGATCAACGAAATAAAAACGCGGCTGGGCATCGTCGAAGTGGTGCAGGCGCGCACCCCGTTGCAGCGCAGCGGGCGCAATTATAAGGGACTCTGCCCGTTCCACGGCGAGAAAACGCCTTCGTTTGTCGTGTTCCCGGAGACGCAGAGCTACCATTGTTTCGGCTGCGGCGCCAACGGCGACATCTTCGCCTTCGTGATGAACACCGAGGGGCTGGAGTTCCGCGACGCGCTGGCCCGGCTAGCCCGGCAGGCGGGCGTGCAGATCGCCCCGCGTGACGAAGGCGAAGCGGCCGCCGACCGGCAGCGCGAACGGCTGTACGAGGCGTGCGCGGCGGCGGCACTCTATTATCACAACCTGCTGCTGCGCTCTTCCGCCGAAGGGGCCAAAGCGGCCCGCGCCTATGCCCAGGAGCGCGGCCTGACCGAGGCGACCATTGCCCGCTTTGGCATCGGTTATGCGCCCGATAGCTGGGACGCCACGGCCAACTACCTGCGCGAACGCGGCTTCAGTAATGCCGAACTGCTTGAAGCCGGGCTGATCATCGAGCGCGAGGGCGAGAACGCGGGCTATTTCGACCGCTTCCGCAACCGGCTCGTCTTCCCCATCCGCGACCTGCGCGGCCACACCACCGGCTTCGGCGCCCGCGCCCTCGACGACCGCCCGCCCAAGTACATGAACTCGCCCCAGACGCCCATCTACGACAAGAGCGCCACGCTGTACGGCATCGATCAGGCGGCAGCCGCAATCAAAGCCGCCCAATGCGCCGTGATCGTCGAGGGCTATATGGACGTGCTGATCGCCCACCAGACGGGCCACGCCAATGTCGTCGGCGCGTCGGGCACCGCCCTGACCGATAAGCAAGCCACCATCCTCAAGAAGTCGGCCCGCCGCATCGTGCTCGCGCTCGACGCCGACAGCGCGGGCGATCTGGCCGCGCTCAAGGGCGCGGAAGTGCTGGAAGGCAGCATGGAGCGCATGAGCGTGCCGGTACTGGGGCCACGCGGCATGCTGGGCATCGAACGGCGCATGGACTCCGAGATCCGCATCATGGCCCTGCCGCGCGGCAAAGACCCCGACGAACTGCTGTTGCAGGACTCCGCCGCCTGGGATAGCCTGCTGGCCGCCGCGCAACCTGTCGCCGATCACTTCATTGGCGTCGTCACCGGCAACCTAGACCTGCGTACCGCACACGGCAAGAGCGAGGCGGTGCGCCAGGTGGCGCCCCTGATCCGGGCCATCGGTGACGCGGTGCAGCGCGCCCACTATATGCAGAAGGTCGCCACGGTGACGCAAAGCCCGCTGGCGGCCATCGAGCAGGCCGTGGCCCGCGCCGGCACTGGCACGCCGCTCCCGCGCGGCCAGCGCACGGCCCGCGCGGCGGCGCCTGGTCCGCCCGGTCCAGAACTGAGCCAGGGGCGGGAGCTAACCCCGGAGGAGCACCTGCTGTCGCTCCTGCTGCGCTACCCGGACGCCATGCTGCTGCCCGAAGCGCCCACGCCGGGCCACTTCACCCGCAGCGAAAACCGCATGATCGCCGAGACGCTGGCCCAGGTCATCACGACCCTGCCGCCTCCCGGCGCCGGCGCCACGCTGAGCGCCGAAGATCGCACGGCCATCCGCGACGCAGTCGATCCCGCGCTACAGGAGCATTACGACTTTCTGCTGGCGCGCGCCGAACTCGAACCATACATCTATCCTTTCAGCCTGGCAAGCGAGTTGACCCAGCGCCTCCGCCGGCTGAGCGCCTATGACGATCATCTGTGGCTGCAACAGTGCCAGTTGCTGCTCACCGAAGCCCAGACCACTGGGGACGACGAAACGATCGCACGGCTGCGCGGGGTGCTTGACCAGATGCGCCCGCAATTGCTGCAATATACGCCCGCCCGTAGTACCGTCTTCCGGGATAGCCGGGATTGATCCACGCCCAGGCGATGAGTGTGGTTTAGCGCGGAGTTGGTCCGGGGCCGGGTCACACCGGCTCAAAGCAAGCGCTGACAGGAGGAGAGGGTTATCGGCACGGAGGTAACCCGCAAACCATTCATCCGAGGCATTTAGCAGCACCAGAGGAGGTTCGTATGGTCAAACGTTACACTCCTGCGGAGGAACCAGACGCGGAACTTGGGAGCCCGTCTGGCGAGGAAGGGGAGCTCATCGCCGCCGGCGACAGCGCCGAGTTGGACGATATCCCCCCCTGGGCTACCTTTATGTTAGGGGAGGATGGACATACGGTCGCCGCGTGCGATCTGGCGGCCCGGCCCGACGACGACTCGGGCGCGGGCAGCGATGTGGCCGAATTCCTGGAGCGTGCCCGGCAGCAGGGCTTTGTGACGACCGACCAGATACTCCAGGTCCAACCCGCCCCGGAGACGCACATCGCTGAGGTGGACGAGATCTACGCCGAGTTGCTGGACCTCAATGTCGAAATTGTCGAAGAAGCGGAGTGGCCCCCGGCCCCGCCCGCCGAAACCGGCAATCCAGGCAGCCCGATCATGGTCGATCTCGCCGCGGACCTGGACGGCGTCGGCACCGACGATCCGGTGCGCCTCTACCTGCGCGAGATCGGGCGGGTGCCGCTGTTAACCGCCGACGCGGAGATCGCCCTGGCGAAACGCATGGAGCGCGGCATCTTCCTGGAACAACTGGTCGCCAATCTGAGCGGGCTGGGGCTGGGTCCCCCCGCCAATATCCCCGGCACGCTCATCTGCCGCGAGGTCTACAACGAACTGCGCCAGGGCTGGGTGCTGGCCGAAGAGGTCTACTGCACGCAGTACGGCGGGTCGCTACCGCCCACGCGCCACGATGTGCTCACCGCGATCATCCCGACCTCGCAACTCGATCCCACGGTCCTCAAGGGCGTGGCGAACGAGATGGGGCGCCACCCGCAGCAATTAGAGGATGATCTGCGCCACACCTTGCTGCTGTTCGAACTCCTGCCCGCCCCCTTGCGCGCCCGCGTGGACGCCTGGGAATGGCCGGTGGAAACCGAACTGGCCGCCATGCTCACCAGTATGGCCGGACATTTGCGGTACTACTGGACCGATATTATCACCGACTCGACGGCGGCGCGCCGCCACCTGACCGAGGCCAATCTGCGCCTGGTGGTCAGCGTCGCCAAGAAATACATCGGGCGCGGCATGACGATGCTCGACCTGGTGCAGGAAGGCAACATCGGCCTGATCCGCGCGGTAGAGAAGTTCCGCTATACCAAGGGCTTCAAGTTCTCGACTTATGCCACC
Organism: Chloroflexia bacterium; assembly: GCA_025927935.1. The sequence goes on from JAICKM010000171.1 coordinate 10,196, forward strand.
TGGTGGATACGCCAGGCCATTACCCGCGCCATCGCCGACCAGGCGCGCACCATCCGCATCCCCGTGCATATGGTCGAGACCATCAACCGCGTCGTCCGCGCCCAGCGCCGCCTGTCGCAGGAACTTGGTCACGAGCCGACCTCCGAGGAGATGGCCTGTGACCTGAATATGTCCGCCGAGCGCGTGCGCGAGATCATCAAGATCAGCCAGGAGCCGGTGTCGCTGGAGACGCCCATCGGCGAGGAAGAAGACACGCACCTGGCCGACTTCATCGAGGACCACAAGGCGCTGGCCCCTGCCGATGCCGCGTCGAATCGCCTGCTGAAAGAGCAGGTCGCCCTGGCCCTCGACTCGCTGAACGAGCGCGAACGGCTGGTGCTGCAACTGCGCTTCGGCCTGAAAGACGGCCGCGCCCGCACGCTGGAAGAGGTGGGCCGCGAATTTGGCGTCACCCGCGAGCGCATTCGCCAGATCGAGTCGAAGGCCCTGCGCCGCCTGCGCCACCCGTCACGGGCCAAGAAGCTGAAGGATTACCTGGAGTAGGCGTCAGCTATAAGCCCTCACCTATCAGCAATCAGGTCCACATATGGGCCAACAGCACAGCATTGTAGTGTTCTTAGCTCATAGCTTACGGCTGATAGATGACGGCTGATAGCAACGATGATGCAGACCATTATATTCGACC
>JAICKM010000019.1 GCA_025927935.1 Chloroflexia bacterium
CGGCGGCGCGCGTGTTCGGCTCGTTCCTGACCTGGATGCAGGAGAAGACCTCGCCCGTGTTCGTCATCGCCACGGCCAACAACGTCGGCAGCCTGCCGCCGGAGGCGTTGCGCAAGGGGCGCTTCGACGAGATCTTTTTCGTGGACCTGCCCACCGAGCAGGAGCGGCGCGAGATCTTCGCCATCCATATCTTGAAGCGCCGCCGCGATCCGGAGTTGTTCGACCTGGACCGGCTGGCCGCGGCCGCCGCCGGACTCAGCGGCGCCGAAATCGAGCAGGCCGTCATCAGCGGCCTCTACGCCGCCTTCGAGGCGGGCCGCGACCTGACCAGCGCCGATATTCTGCACTCCTTGCAAGGCTCCATTCCCCTCTCGCAGACCATGCGCGAGGAGATCGGCGCCCTGCGCGACTGGGCGCGCACCCGCGCCCGCCCGGCGTCGCGTCGAAGGTAACGAGCCGTCAGGTTTTCAGGCGCACTCGACGGCTAGAGATTGGCGGTATACAGGGCGATAACCGGCGGCCGGTTGTGAATCGCTCTCAAAAGGATTCGTAGCTGACGGCTGATAGCTGAAAGCTGATAGCTAACGTAACTATGGAAGCACAAGCTAGCGTCATCATCTATAAAGGCCCCGCCGTGCTGGAGCGGGCCGTCCTGGCCGCCGGCATGGCCGGGGCGGTTCTGGCTTCGCAGTTGTTGCCTAACTACCCGATGGAGTGGCGGGCGCTGCTGCCGCTGGCGATCCTGGGCATCGGCCTGTGGAGCACCATCGGCGCCTACCTGGCGATGGTCGCCGTGCTGGCCTACCCAATCTGGCAGTTGTCGCCATACCTGATGGTGCTGTTTGTCGCCGTCGCCATCATCCCGCACCGGCTGATCCTGAACCATCTGCCGCTGGCGTTGCTGATCATCTGGAGTCCGGTGCTGGCGGCCTTGCACGTCGAATTCGCCATCCCGCTACTGGCCGGGATCTTGTCCGGCACCCGGCGCGGCACCGTGGCCGGGCTGGTGATGGCGCTCTGGATCAAGCTCTACGCCGCCATGAGCGGCAATCCGCTCGACTTGCTCCTGCTCCAGGGCAACCCCGGCACCCCCGCGGGCGTGGCCGCACGATTTGCCAACGCCGGGTCGCTCGACACGGTGATGCTGATCGGCGCGCCGTTTGTGCCCAACTCCAGCGAGTTGCTGGCGAATGTGTTGCAGATCGCGGCGGTGGCCGGCGCCGGGGCCGCCGCGGGCTGGCTGGCCGGGTGGGGTCGCTCCCGCCTGGTGCTGCACGATCTGGAAGACGCCCCGCCGCCCTGGCTGCGCATGGCCGCCCGCATCTGGTGGACCGGCATCGTGCCGGTTGGGGTGAGCGCGATTGTGCTGGGCGCGGCGTTGCTGCTGGTGCCGTTCGCCGTGGGGCGGCCCCTGAGCGCGTTGGGCCTGCAAAACGCGGCCAGCTTGCTGAGCATGAAGCTGGTGCTGAGCAGCGCCGCCGTGCTCGCTCTGATCGGGTTGGTGCTGGTGGCCCAGCCGCTGCCGCCCGGCGCGCGCCGGACGGCGCCCCGCGAGCGGATCAAGCCGGCGCCGCCGCCCGTGCTGCCGCCGCCCGACCTCACGCCGATCAAGACCGGCCGCTTTGTGCCGGCCTGGGCCGCGCAGGCCGGGATGGCGACACCCCTGCCGCCGGATGCGGATGCAGAGGACGAGAACGACGACCTGATCGATCTGCTGATGGCGGTGCCCGCCTCGTCGCCGAACGGCGACGGGGATGCGCCCGCCGGCGCGATGCGCGAGGTGGCCGGTAGTACCGGCGCGGGTGTGACGCCCGCCCCAGGACCGCCCGTGCGCGAAATCGCGATTGAATTGGACTAACCTATGGGCAACCGATCCAGCCAGAATACGAAGACCGGCGCCGCTAACCGCGTAACGACCAAAGGCACCGGCCGCTCCGGCGGCTGGGGGTTGCGGCTCTTCAGCCAGCACACCCCCAACAGCATCGGCTCGCCCGCGCCGGGCCAGGCCGGGCACTTCGCCGATACCTGGATGTCGCGCTTGCTCATCGGCGGGGCGTTACTGCTGCTCGCCGTGATGTTCCCGCTGCAATGGCTGCGCACGCCCACCCTGGTGGTGCGTGCCAATGTCGGCACCTTTGCGCCCCATCCGGGCGTTGATGCCACCGCCGCAGACGGGGGCACCGTGACCGGGACCGTCACCGCGAACTATGACCTCTCCGAAGAAGCCAGCATCAACGCCGTGGTCTACGACAGCGCGGGCGCCGTCGTCAAGACGCTGCTGACCGCCAAGCAACAGAGCGCCGGGGCGCACTTCATCCTCTGGGATGGGTCCACCGACAACGGCAGCATTGCCGCCGATGGCGCCTATCGCCTCGATATTACGGCGAAGGGCCCGGCCCGCTCGACCAGCGGCAGCGTGACGGTCACGGTGGATACCACGCCGCCCGCCGTCAAACTGGTCAACCTGACCGATGGGCAGATGCTCAAGAGCAACGATCTCGTGGTGCAGGGGGTCACCGAGGCGGGCGCCACGGTCCAGTTCGCCGATGGGGGCGAAGTGCTGACCGCCGACAGCGGCGGCGGCTTCACCCTGCATCGGCAGTTGCAGCACGGCACGAACACCTTCAAGCTGCTGGTGCGCGACGCCAGCGGCAACGAGAGCAGCGTCAGCCGCACGGTCGATCTGCTCGACCGGCCCCCGGCGATCAAGATCGATACCCCCGCCGACGGCGCCTGGACTAACCAGAAGCTGGTCACTGTCTCCGGCGAAGTGGATCCCGGCACGACCGTGCGTGTCAATAACCAGGAGACGGCGCCCGGTCCCGACGGCCATTTCCACGTCGATGTCGTGCTGGACGAAGGCGCGAACAACATCACCGTGGAGGCCACCGACCCGGTGGGCAACAAGGCGCGCGTCGAGCAGCACGCCACGCTGGATACCCGCGCGCCGAGCGTACAGATCGACAGCCTGGCCGATGGCGCCACCGTCCATGAAGCCCAGGTGCATCTCTATGGCCGCACCGATCCCGGCGTCAAGCTGTCGATCCAGGGCCGGCAAGTGGGCGTCGATCAGCAGGGCCGCTTCGATACGCCCGTGGACCTCGTGGTGGGCGAGAACACGATCCACGTCGAAGCCCAGGACCAGGCAGGCAACGTGACGCCCATCGACCGCAAGCTGCGCTACGACCTGGGCACTTCCGGCTTCCCGGACCTGCCGATCACCGGCACGGCGACGGCGCTGGCGCTGATCGTGCTGGCCTGGGTGCTGTTCGGCGGCTGGTTCTCGTCGGTCTCGCTCAAGCTGGCGACCGACCGGCCGTCCTTCGGACCTGGCCGCTACAGCACAGGCCAGGCCGACCGCCTGCTGATCACCTACTCGCTGTCGAAGCGGGCGCGCACGACGCTGCAAGTGGTGGACAGCGCCGGGCAGGTGGTCACGACGCTGCTGCGCTCCTCCCCCCGCGCTGCGGGCGATCATCAGTTGCTCTGGGATGGCGGCACGTTGCAGGGCGAGTTTGCCGCTCCCGGCAACTACCTGATCCAGGCCCAGGCGCGCACGGCCACTTCGACGGTCAGCGCCAGTGCGCCGATCACCATCACCCGCGGGGCCGGGACGCGCAGCGTGAGCGTGGGCACCGGCTACGGCAGTTATGCGCCGCCCGCGCCGGGCGCCCCTCCGCCCGCCCGCTATACCTACGGCTACGGCGAGCGCGGCACGATGGCGGGGGGCACGGATCCCGCGCCGCCCGAACGCAACGTGCTGCGCGGCGACCGCGGCTAACCCGCGCGCATGGTCGGCGCGCCCTTTCACGATCTCGTCGCCACGGCGGATGCCGCGGGCGCCACGTCTAAGCGCCTGGAGAAAGCGGCCATCCTCGGCGCGTATCTCGGCGCGCTGGACGACGCGGCGCTACCCATCGCCGCCCGCTTCCTGAGCGGGCGGCCCTTCCCCGCCTACGATGCGCGCACGCTCAACATCGGCGGCGCCACCCTGATCGCCATCATTTGCGCGCTGTCGGGGCTGGCGCCCGAAGACTATGGCCCGCTCCACGTGCGCTACGGCGACATCGGCGACGTGGCCGCTGCGGTGCTGCCCCCCATGCCCGCCACCCCCGGCCCGCCGCTCACCCTGGCCGAAGTGCAGGCCACCTACGACACCATCGCCGCGACCGCGGGCACGCTGGCGAAGGCCGAACTGATGCGCGCGCTGCTGGCGCGCGCTCTGCCCGGCGACGCCCGTTACCTGATCAAGATCGCCACCGGCGAGATGCGTACCGGCGTCAAGGAGAGCCTGATCGAGGACACACTGGCCCGCCTGGCCGGGGTACCCATTGCCGCGGTGCAGGCGGCCAACATGCTGATGGGCGATATCGGCGCGGTGGCCCTGCGCGCCCGCCAGGGCACACTCGGCGGGGCGGAATTGACGCTCTTCCACCCGCTCAAGAGCATGCTCGCCACGCCGGTGCAGACTCCTGCCGAGATCGCCGCCGCCATGCCGGGCACGGACGCTGTGCTGATCGAGGACAAGTACGACGGCGTGCGCGCCCAGGCCCATAAAGGGGGCGACCGGATCGAACTCTACTCGCGCACGCTCGACCCGGTGACGCACCGCTTCCCGGAGATCGTGGCCGCGCTGGCCGCCCTACCCGGCGACTTCGTGCTCGACGGCGAAGCCGTCGCCTACGACGCGGCGGCGGGGCGCTGCCTGCCCTTCGCGGCCCTGCAAAAGCGCCTGGGCCGCAAAACCGTCACGCCCGCCTTATTAGCGAGCACACCGGTCGCCTTCATGGCCTTCGATCTGCTCTACCAGGACGGCGAATCGCTGCTGCCGCTGCCGCTGGCTGAGCGCCGCGCCCGGCTCGACGCGCTAATCGGCGCGGGGAGTCCCGCCCTGGTGCCCGGTATCCAGGCGCACGTGCCCCTCGCCGATCTGGCGACGCCAGAGCATGAACCTGCGGAACTGGATGCGCTGTTCGACGCGGCGCGGAACCGCGGCAACGAAGGGCTGCTGGTGAAAGATCCGACTTCGCCCTACAGCCCCGGTCGGCGGGGCCGCGCCTGGCTGAAGGTGAAAAAGGCGCTGGCGACCCTCGATGTCGTCGTGACTGCCGTGGAGTGGGGCCAGGGCCGTCGCCGCCGGCTGCTCAGCGACTACACCTTCGCTGTGCGCGACGGCGACCGCCTGCTCAACGTGGGCAAAGCCTACTCCGGCCTCACCGATGCCGAACTGGCCGAGATGACCGAGTGGTTCAAGGCGCACACCCTGCGCGACTTTGTGGCCGGGCGCGTCGTGGAGCCGCAGATCGTCATCGAAGTCGCCTTCGACATCGTGCAGGCCAGCCCGCGCCACAAGAGCGGCTACGCCCTGCGCTTCCCGCGTATCGTCCGCCTGCGCCCCGACAAGCCTGCCAGCGAGATCAACACCCTGGACGACGTGCGCGCACTGGCCGCGCCATCCGCCTCCTGAACGAGCAACCTCTGCCACACCGCGACTCAAGCCCCGCCCGTGCTGTAACCTTCCCCATGTCCGGCCCGTTGATAGAGAGAGACTAATAAACCGAGGAAAAGGACACAACTCGCGTATGCAACCCGTTCGCCGTATAAGCCGGGGGCGCAAGGCGCTGATCGGCTTACTGTCGTGCTATCCGGTGCTGGTGCTGGGCTTGACGGCGCTCCATCTGCTGGCGCCCCAGCGCACCGGCATCCTGGCTTTGAGCCAGATCTTCGCGCTCTACCTGTTCGTGCCCCTGCTGGGGGTGCTGCCGTTCGCGTTGTTGCGCGGGGCGGGGCCGCTGCGGGTGTTGCTGGTGCTGTGCGCCCTCGTCTACGGTGCGCGCTATGCGCCGCGCCTGGTGCCCACCGCGGCCGCCGCGCCGCCCGGCGCTGTGCAGGTGGCGGTGATGAACTGGAACGTGCGCCTGGGCGGCCAGTGGGACCAGGTGCGCCCGGTGTTGCTCGCCCGGCCCGCCGATGTCATTACCCTGGAGGAGATCACCTGGCGCCGGCTGGTCGATGACAAGGCGCTGGTCCAGCTTTACCCCTACCACGTGGTTTACCAGCCGGCTTACGGCAGCAGCGAGGTGCTCTTGAGCGCCTACCCGATCCTGGATCAGGGCGCGCTGGACCCGGAGGGGACGGAAGGCCCGCCGCCGCGCACCGTCTGGGCGCGGCTCGACCTGGGCGGGGGCCGGACGCTGGTCGTGGTCGGCGCCCACCCCTACACAGCGAAGATTAACCTGCGCGCCTGTCCGCGGCCCCGCTGCTATGACCCGGCCACGCGCGACTCCCAGATCGCCCGCATCCGCGCCTTTTTCGCGCCGATCCTGGCGCAAGGCGAGCCGCTGATCGTCTCCGGCGACTTCAACGTCACCGAGCGCGAGCCGGCCTACGCCGATCTGTCGCGGGGCCTGCGGGTCGTGCAGCGCCAGGTGGGCTGGGGCCTCGGCTACTCCTGGGGCATGGACCCCACCAAGAACCAGCCCATCCCCTGGCTGCGCATCGACCATATGTTCAGCAGCCCCAACGTCACGCCGTTGCATACAAGTGTCGATTGCACGCTGCGCGGCAGCGACCACTGTATCGTTCATAGCACCTTCGCCGTGCCCTGATCCGGCGGGCCGCCGGGCAGACAAAAAGCCGGACCCCAACGGGTCCGGCTTTTCGCGTTAGGCGCCGTCGTGCAGCAGACGCCGGGCGGGTGGTTAAGGCTGACTCTTATTCACCGGCACGACATACGCCTGGAACAGGATCTTGCTGAGTTGCGCCCGCGTGGCCGGGCGATCGGGCCGGAACTCACGGCAGGCGTTGGGATCGATTGGCGGGGTCGGCACGGTTGGCCCGCAGTCGTAGCCGCCGACCAGTTGGTGGCTGTAAGCTGTTTCGATGTAGCTGTAGGCCCAGTAGTCAGGGCCTACGTCCGTGAAAGTGGGCGTGGCCGGAGTCAGAATCTGGTAGCCGCGCACCAGCACCAGGATCTTGACCAACTGGGCGCGGGTGACCACGTTCCAGGGGCGGAAGGTGCCGTCATCGTAGCCGCTGATTGCTCCGTGCGCGCGGGCGACCTCGATGTAGGTATAGAACGGGTGGCTGGGCGGCACATCGCTGAAGTGCGGGGCACCGGGGGCGATGTCCAGCGCCCACCCGGCGGCCAGGACCACCATCTTGGCGATCTGGCCGCGTGTCGTCTCGGCGTTGGGCCGGAAGGTGTTATCCGCATAGCCGTTGACGATGCCCGCGCAGTAGGCCCAGCGGATATAGCCGTTGGACCAGTCCTCGGCGGGCACATCGCTGAAGGTGATGGAACAGGGCGTGCCGGTCGCCGCCGGGGGCACGGTGGCCGTGGGCGGGACGGCGGTTGCCGTGGCGGTACGCGGCGGCACGGGGGTGCCGGTAGCCGTGGCGACCGGCGTGCTGGTGGCCGTGGCCGTGGGGACGCAGCCCAGCGTGAAGGTCAGCACCATGCCGTCGTCCACGCTGCCCGGCTCATTGAAGGCATAGAGGGTGTACCGGCTGCCGGTGTCCTTCTGCACGCCGATGGTCGCGCTACCGCCCGCCGGGCCGAAGGGGCGACGCGCACCTAGCGGCAGGGGGGTGGGCGTAGGTATCGGCAGAGCACCGTACACGACCTGGAACGTTGTCTGGTTCTCGAACAGGCGGACCTCGAAGTTGTAATGATTAAAGTCGGGATCGATGACCCGCCATTCAATGTTGAAGACGCGGTTGGGCGCCGTGCCGGTGACGGACGTGAAGATGCCGCACTCCGGGCAATCGCCTCCGCCCCAGGTGTCCAGGTTGTCCCAGTAGGGGAGGATGGCGTAGTTGAGCTTGGCCGCCGGCAGATTCGTGTTATCCGGGCTGTTGTCGCTGCTGACGAATTCGAGCGTGCCGTTGGACCCGGCAGTCACCGCGGTGAACGCCTGGTCGTACAGGCTGTAGGCGAAGGGCAGAGTGACGGTTGTCGTCACATCGTCGCCGTGGTTGCCGATGTCGGTGGTGCCGGGGGCGATCTGCGCGCTGCCGGTGCTCACCTGATAGTCCAGGCAGGGGTCCAGCACCGGCACGAAATCGAAACCCAACACCAGGTTATCGTAGATGCTGCCCGGCTGGTTGTAGGCGTACTGCGTGACCCGGCCGTTGGCGCCCTGCTGCACGCCGATGGTGGCGTAGTCCCCGCCGGAGGCCGCGGGGCCGGGTTTGGCCTGCGCGGCTTTCGCGCCACGGTCCGGCGAATCGCCTGGCGGCGGCGGAGCCGAGATCGCGCCATATACCACTTCCAGGTGCGTGCGGCCCTCGAAGAGGCGGATCTCAAAGTTCAGCGGACCGCCTTCCAGATAATTGGCCCGCCACTCGATATTGAAGACACGGTTGGGCGCGGTGCCTGTAACCGAGGTAAACACGCCGCACGTCGGGCAGTTGCCGGTGTTGTCGGTGGTCAGGTCGCTCCAGTGCGGCAGGATGGCGTAATTGAAGGCCCCGGTGGGTAGCGGGCCGTTCACCCACTGGTTGTTGCTGCTCACGAACTGGAGGTTGCCGTTGCTGCTGACGGTGGCGGTGACGAATGTCCGGTCATAAAACGTGATCGGGAAGGGCAGGGTAATGCCCGTGACGGTATCGTCGCCGTGGTTGCCGATGTCGGTCGCACCCGGATCGAGGGTGCCGGTTGAGGTGACGACGGTATAGTCGCCAACATAGGTGTCGGGCGCCGCAGCCGCCAGCCGTGCGCCGGTCATGGCGCTGGCGGGATTCCGCGCCCAGACCTGGGATGCGCCGAGGGCGAATGCCGTCAAGACCAGACACGCGACCAGGGCAAGCAGCCCAAGAGACCAAGAACGATGCCTCATAGCAGGATGGACGTTCCTTTCCGAGGGCGCCCCGCGCCACTCACTACATAAAGCTCACCACCCGCTGTGACAAGGCCAACGTGCCCTGTATTGGCGAGGGCACAGCAAAAGCCGGGCGGCGCCGGTGAGCGTGTAGGCCGCGTAGCTATACGATGAACACGAGAGGGATAATGGCCTTATAGCATAGTAACCAGTATAGAGGATGCCTCAGGATTTGCCAGGGGTACAAGGGGCGGAAAGGCAGGGCACCGTGGTCCCTAGTCTGGTGCCCGATGGTCCCTGTGTCAGTCGATGCCATACACGGCGATGGGGCTGTCGCCTGCGATGCGGTTATCGGGGACGGGGAAGCGTTGCACCTCGCGCGCCCAGGGCAGCGGGTGATCGGGGGTGGGCCACCAGTGCGGGTAGAAGAGCAGGTATTGCGCGTCGCGCGCCCGCAATAGGGCATAGGTGGCGGCCCAGTCCTGGTAGTGGCCCAGTTGGGCGGGCGTGGTCAGGCCGACGATGTCGACTGTGGGATGGCCGCTGAACAGGCGCACCGCGCCGATCGGTTCAGCGGCAATGACCGCGCCCGGCGCGGCATGAGCCGCCAGCCAGAGCGCGGGCGCGACGTGCGCGTCCTCGATGTTCTGGATAAACAGCGCGTAGTCGCTTGCCGCCCAGACGCGCAAGGTGGCAATATGCGCCGCCAGCGCGAGCAGGGCCACAACGACGCCCCCGGCCAGCACGCGGTGGTCGTACCCCTTGGCGTGGAACGCCGGGAGCCGGGCCGCGAGCACGGCGATCCCGCCTGCGATCAAGGGCAAGGCCAGGGCATGGATCGGCAAGATATAGCGATCCTCTTGCCCAAACCAGCGCAACGTGAGCAGCATGGCCGCGAAGTAGGCCAGGGCGCACAGCGCCGGTAGGCCCGCGGCGTCCGGGGCACGGGGTGCAGCGGCAGCAGCTCGGCGGCCCGCCCAGTACAGCACGCCCGTGCCGAGCGTCGCGGCCAGCAGCAACGTGAACGGCTGCCACGCTCCCGCCAGCACCCACTCTTGCAGCGCGGCGGTAAGCGTATCCAGCCGCGCGCCGCCGACTTTCGCGTAAAAGCTGCTCGGCAGCGGATAGCCGGTGCCCCACAAGTAGAAAGCGCCCAGCGCGGCGAGTCCGGCCACCGCGGCGCCCCCATAGGCGGCCACGGTTTGCCAATGCCGGTGCCCGCGCCTGGCGCCCCAGGCCAGCCAGAGCGCCGCCGCGCCGCCGGCGACGGCCAGTTCGGGCCGCGCCCAGGGCAGCAGGGCGGCCACCAGCAGGCTCCAGCGCAACGGCTGGACGCGGGCCGCGCCGCACACCCGCAATTCGTGCAGCAGCGTGGCCGGCGCCAGGGCAATCAGCAGGAACGAGAGGGGCAGTTCCAGCCCGGAGTAGGCGCCCCAGACGGTGTTCTGGTCGGCCAGCAAGGCGGCCCCGGCGAGGATGGCGGCGAGCCATGAGGCGCGCGGCGGCAGCGCTTGGGCGATCTCCCAGGCCAGCCACCCGCAGGCCAGTGCCGCGCCGGCCAGCAGCAGCGCACCCCAGCCATACGCGGCCAGATAGAGCCGCCCGGCCGCGAGCGCCGTTGCGGGCAGCGCGGCCTGGGCCGCGGCGGGTGCGAGGCCGGCGGGCGCATTGCCCAGCAAACCGGTCAACGGATGCGCGATCAGCAACAGCAGCATCCAACCCGCGCCGGTGACACCGCCGCTCCGCTCGCCGGGGTTATACTCGAACAGGCCGCTGCTTTCGGCCCCGCGGACATAGTTGGCGTAGATATAGGCGTCGTCGATGGGAAACGACCAGGACCCCGTCCGGCCCAGCCCGGCGCGGGCGCAGAGCAGGCCGTCCAGCAGGGCGATCAGCAGCGCCGTCGCGGCTAACGCTACGATGCGGCTTCGATGATCGGTTCCGGTGATGGGGCGGATGCTCAATGGGGGAGATCGACGTGGACCGGGCGGGTGGCTTCGGAATCGCCGCGCACAATGGTGTGCAGGGCAGAGCCGGCAGGCACGCTCACCGGCTCAGGGTGCATTAGCAGGTTAAGCGGCGAGGCGACGCCCGCACTGCCGGCCTCGACGTCGCTTTTGCGCGTAGCGCGGGGGGCGGGCAGGACGCCGCGCAAGGCCAGCCCGGTCCCGCCGGCCTCGTAGAGTTGCACGGCAGTGGCGACCACGCGCGGATCATAGTGGCTGCCCGCCCACTGTTGCAACTCGGTCAGGGCGACGGTGATCTGCATGCCCCGCCGGTAGGGGCGATCCGTGATCATGGCGTCGATGGCGTCGGCCACGGCCACCACCCGCGCGCCCAGCGGGATGGCCTCGCCGCGGAGACCGAGCGGATAGCCGTTGCCGTCGTAGTGCTCATGATGGTGGCGCACGATGGGCACCACCTCGCGCAAGGTGTGGATCGGCGCGAGAATGCGGGCGCCGATATCCGGGTGGGCCGCGACAATGGCCTGTTCCTCGACGGTGAGCGCGCCGCGTTTGTGCAGGACGTGGTCCGGCACCCCGATCTTGCCGATATCATGCATGCGCGCCGCGGTGGTAACATATTCCACTTCGGTCAGGGGCATGCCCATCCGGCGGGCGATCTCGGTCGCGGTGGCGGCCACGCGCTCGCTATGGCCGCGCGTATAGTCGTCCTTCGCGTCGATGGCGGCGGCCAGGGCGCGCAGGGCCTCCGTCGTCAGTTGCTCGGCCAGGGTGGCGTGCCGGCTCTGCCGGCTCACTCCGGCGGCTTCCGCGATCAAGTGCTGGACGGCATCGGCTGATCCGCTCTCGGCCAGACTGGCCTGGACCATCTGTTCCAGCGTGTGGCGCAGATGCAGGGTCTCGCGCGCTTCGACATCGGCCAGGCCCAGGCGGTTGCCGCCGGTTTGCCGCACCAGGTAGAGCGCGGCCTCCGCGGTGTCCAGCAGTTCGGCCCGCGAGCAGGCGTCCACGGGGAAGAGTGCCATGCCCGCCGACACGGTGACGCGCTGCATCGGATCCGGCTGCTCGGTGCTTACCGCGCGGACGCACTCGCGCACCACATCGATGGCCGCGTCGAGGCGACCCTTGGGTCCGCTCAGCAGCAGCGCGAATTCGTCGCCACCGATGCGGAAGCATTGGACGGTGGGCGCGCCGCGCTCCGCGTCCGCGGCCTCTGCCCGGCCATCCGCGGGCGGCGCACTGGCGGCCTGGCAGATGTGCTCCAGGCTCTGGCCCACATGGCGGAGCGCCTTGTCGGCGGTAGCCAGGCCCATGCGCTCGTTATAGCCGCGGAACCCATCGATGTCGAGCAGGGCCAGAGCGAGTACCTCTTCCCGCCGCGTGGCATCCGCGATGGCCTCGGCCAGCGCGGCCTGGAACGCGCCATGATGGGGGAGTCCCGTCACGGCGTCCGTGCGCGCCTGGCGGGCCAGCGATTCGCGGCTCTCGATATTGGTCAGGGCAATCGCCGCCGCGTTGGCTAGCGTCACCATCAGTTTCAGATCGTCCTCGGAGAAGGCGTGCAGACCGGCCTGGCCCAGCACAATGACGCCCTTCAACTGTTTGCCCCGCAGCACAGGCACCGCCAGCAGGGAATTGGGCGTGTAAGGGGTGCCGGGGATGTGGCGGGCGCGCGGGTCGTGCATGGCATCATGGATTAAAAGAGGCTCACCGTGCACGGCCACCCAGCCGGTGATGCCCTCGCCGGGGCGCACCCGCAACGCTCCGGCTTGCAAAGGCCGGTCGTTTGCCAGTTGCCCGTAGAAGGCGACCAGCGGCAACCAGACGCCGTCCGGCCCTGACTCGACCACATGCACCCGGCAGTTCTTGAAGGGAATCACGCCGCGGGTTTCTTCGACGATCAACCGCGCGACATCGGCGCTCGTCGGCACCGTATTCAACTTCTCCGTGATGCGCTGGATCGCTTCCAGGCGGCGCACCTGCTCGCGGATGCGTCCATTTGCTTGCTTGACCGTGCGCTGGTTGCGGGCTTGTTCGCGCACGATCAGCCCGACCACCGCAGTGACGAAGACAAAATAGAGCACGCGCACCAGGAAGTGGGAGGCCGGATCAAACTCTCGCGGCAACACGACAATTTGCATCGTCAGCGCAATCGTGCCGGCGTAGGTGAGTAAGGTGCCGATGCAGGCCGCGACCGCGCCGCGCCAGCCGTATTGCAGGCCCAGGTAAAAGATCGGCAGCGTGTAGAGCAAGTAAGACTCGCTGAGCACCCCCCCGCGCTGGCTGATCAATACCGAGATAAACACCAGGTCGGTGACGGCGGTCATCGGGGAGGCAACCGGAATCCCGGCCCGCCGCAGCAGGTAGCCGGTCGTATTGAAGACCAGAATTAGCCCGGCAAGTAGGGCGGGTACGGCGGAGTCCGTGCCGGTTAGATAGGTAGAGAGGGCGATCAGCACCAGCAGCCAGCGCAGGTGCAAGCTCAGGGGGATGGCGAGCGCAGCGAGATGGGTCCCGTCCAGATCAGTCCAACTGTCACCTGGGTTCACGGGATCGGGGAGCGGGTGTAACGGCGGTAAATGCCTGGGCGTCACAACAGTGCCTCTTTGTTTTGCCCTCCGGCGAGTCTGTGGGATGGGGCGGGCATACTGCTGTTGCCCTGCATGCCCCGTATGCCGTCTCACATCCCCTAACATAGTCAAGGGTAGCACATCGTTTATGAGCATGTCAAGAGATTAATGCCTGATATGGGGTCATGATTTCATTACAAAGCGACAAACAATGTGCAGGCGATTGGTATTAATCCCGTTCTTCACGCCTGTCGCATGATTGGGCCGTCGCAGCGGCCGGCGGGCGGCTTACATGAGGCGGGCCGGCGCATGGCAAACCAGCGCGCTCCTTTCCGCAACCGGAAAGGAGCGCGCTGGTGGCAAGGCTCGTCTAGTCTTCGACCACAACGCCCGGCTCCACCCAGCGGCCATGCGCCTTGATCAGATCGATCAGCTTATCGACGGCGCGCTCGGTCGGCACGTTCTTCTCCACACATTCTTTGCCCACAAACAGGTTCACCTTGTCGGGGGCGCCGCCCATGTAGCCGAAGTCGGCGTCGGCCAGTTCGCCCAGGCCGTTGACGATGCAGCCCATCACGGCGATCTTCACGCCGACCAGGTGGCCGGTGCGCGCTTTGATCCGCTCGGTGGTCGATTGGAGATCGAACAACGTGCGCCCGCATGACGGGCAGGCCACGAACTCGGTCTTGGTCAGGCGCGCGCCGGCGGCCTGCAACAGGTTGTAGGTGAAGACCAGGCGCTGCTCGAAGTCGCCCTTGCCGTAGGTCTGCACGCTGGCGCCGATGCCGTCGGTCAGCAGGGCGCCGAGGGAGACGGCCGTTTGCAGCAGGCGCTCTTCGTCAGCCGCATCGACCTCCGTGGCGATCAGGTGTAGCGGGTACGGGTAGCCCAGTTCGCGCAGCCGCGAGTCGAGCAGGCGATAGGCGCGCAGCCGGTAGCCGGTCTCGTCGATGGTCATGCTGAGCATGGCCTGCTCGACCCCGGCCTCGTGCAGCCGCCGCCCGACATCGACAAGGTCATCGACGATGCGGTACTCGTGCGCTTCCTCGGCGGCGCGCAACTCGCGCTCGGAGCGCGTGTCGAGCAGGTCGACCCACACCGGCTTGCGCTGCGCCTTGGGCACGGCCAGGTAGGCGTCGAGCAGCGGGGCCGGATCGTGGCCCTGGATCAAGGCCAGCTTGATGCCGCCGGCCACGCCCAGCGCCGGAGCGACGAGCGCCGGGTCGCCGGTGATCGCGACCACCGGAAAGGGGGTCCGCAACTCGCGCATACTGGTTGTGACCTGGCCGAGTGTGTCTACATCGGTCTGGCTGGTGACGCCCACGCTCAGCACATCGGCGCGCACACCCTGCTCGCCCGCCCGGCGGGCCAGGGCCAGCACGTCGGTGAGCGCCTGGGGCATGGGGGCCAGCCGCCCGGCCAGCGAGACCACCACCTGGGCAGGCAGGTTGCCGCCGCTGCGGCTCTTGCCGATCTGCACGGCATGGGTCCAGCGCGGATCGTAGCCCAGGGCCTCGCGCAGATCGGGCAGCGCCCCGTCGGGCGCGGGATGGGCCACCGGCCACAGCTTGCCGTCATGCAGCGGCGGGCGCGCGCCGCGCGGGGTGTAGCGCTCGGCCAGGTGATAGGCGACCGGCACCTCGAACTCCGGGTCCTCGGTCAGCGAGACGCGGATGGTGTCGCCGATGCCGTCTTCCAGCAGCGAGCCGATGCCGATGGCGCTCTTGATGCGGCCATCCTCGCCGTTGCCCGCTTCGGTTACGCCCAGGTGGAAGGGATACTCCATGCCTAGCTCGGCCATGCGCGCGGCCAGCAGGCGGTAAGCCTGGATCATCACCTTCGGGTTGCTGGCCTTCATCGAGACGATAATGTCGTAATATTCGTACTTCTCGCAGATGCGGATGAACTCCAGCGCGCTCTCGACCATGCCCAGCGGCGTATCGCCGTAGCGGTTCATGATGCGGTCGGAGAGCGAACCGTGGTTGGTGCCGATGCGCATGGACACCCCGCGCTCCTTACAGCGCAGTATGACCGGCGCGAACTTCTCCTCGATGCGCACCAATTCATCCCCATACTCGGCATCCGAATATTCCAGCACCTTGAACAGCTTGGCGTCGGCGTAGTTGCCGGGATTGATGCGCACTTTGTCGGCCCAGAGCGCGGCTTCCATGGCGGCGTTCGGGCTGAAGTGGATGTCGGCGACCAGCGGCGTTTCCAGGCCCATCGCCCGCAGACGCCGCTTCACTTCGCCCAGCGCTTTCGCGTCGGCGGTGGTCGGCGTCGTGATGCGCACGATCTCGCAGCCCGCCTCGATCAGGCGCAGAGTCTGCGCGAAAGTCGCATCGACATCCTTGGTCAGCGTGGTGGTCATCGACTGGATGCGGATGGGGTTGTTGCCGCCCACGCCGACATTGCCGACCATCACCTCGCGCGTCTTACGGCGCTTGTACATATATGGATCGGCGCAATAGGGCAGCGTCGTGGCCCTCTCGGTGGACGGTGTGCCGGTGGCCGGCATCCGCAATTTGATAGGCTGGGGAATAACCGAATTGCTCAAACCTGCGTACCTCTCCAATTGGCCGGCCTCGGATCTCCGGCGCCGGTCATACATCTAAACACTGCAAAATAGGCCCATAATATAAACGTTGCAGCGGGCCGCGCGATTTCGCCACGGCGCCACATTCATTATACCGGAAAGTGGCCTAAAGCAGAAATCAGGCGTGCGCTTCTTCTGAGTTGGAGCGTGGGTTGGGGAGGCGCATACCTCTTCTTCCCACAAAAGTTATAAGATTGCAAGTTTTCCAGTGCCTTTGCTCTAACCACGCCCTAACCTGCATTCTCTATGATAAAACTATTCGAGGTAGAGGGGGTATGTGGGCGTGTCTCACATGCTGGAGAATCGAGGGAGAAGGGCTGTTTGGCGTATGGACGTTCGCACATTACTTCATGCCGCGCCGCCGATGGCGGCTTCTGCCCAGGGCATTCAAACGCGAAGTTTGCGCCTGTGGTGGATTATCTTGACCGTGAGCGCCGTACTACCCTTCGCGGTCGTGCAATTCCCGCCGCTGTATGATTATTATCACTGGGTCTTCGTGGGCCACCTGGTGCCGCTGCTCCTGCCGGGGGCGCAGGGCGGCGGCCCGGCGGTGAATCAACTGTATGGGCTGACCTGGCTGCCGATCCCGAACCTGGGCGAGCCGGTGCTGATCGCCCTGCTGAGCCTCGTGCTGCCGGCGGACGTGGCCGGGCGGGTCTTCTTAACGCTCTGTGTGCTGGCCTTCGCGTATGGGTTCGCCTCCCTGGTGCGGGCGGTGCAGGGGCGGCGCACGGCAATCGAGTTGCTGGGGTTCCCGGTGGCTTTTGGCTACTTCATGTATAAGGGTTACGATAGCTATCTGCTGTCGCTGGCAATTGCTTTTTTCGCCGTCAGCACGCTGCACCGGGTGACACTGGGCGGCACGTTGCGTCTGGCCGGACGGGAGGTGGCGCTGCTGGCCGGCCTGGGCGTGGGGTTGTATCTCTGCCATCTGTTTGGCTGGATGGTCTTTGCGCTCGTGACCGCGATCTATACCCTTCGCATGTTGCGCCAGGGCCAGTGGCGGGCGGGACTGTTGCTGGGTGCCACGGTCCTGCCCGCCCTCGCGTTGCTCGGCTGGTACACGGCGGGCAGTGCGGGCGGCTCACAGGTAGTCCTCTATCCGCTGCTGTCGGAGAAATTG
This sequence comes from Chloroflexia bacterium, assembly GCA_025927935.1. Next base: position 17,076 of record JAICKM010000019.1, read on the forward strand.
CTGTCGCTGGTGGAACCGCTCATGCTGTTCCTGCGGACGGACCCGTTCACGCCGCCGCTCGCTACCTTCTGGACCAATCTGGGCGGCGGGCTGCTGATCCTGGCTGTGCTGGCCGCGAATCTCGTCTCCCCCCTGCGCAAACAGCCCTGGCTGCCGCTGCTCCTGACGGCGGCGATCCTCGGCGTGATCGCCCTGGCGCTGCCGATCAGCGAATTCAGCGGCGATATCCGGCCCGATGAGCGCTTTGTGCTGCCGGCTGTCTTGATCGGCCTGGCAAGTCTGCGGTTCAAGCCGCTCACGGTGCGGCGCGGGGCCGCGATGAGCGCCGTCGTCTTGCTGATCTTGAGCTATCATCTGGTCGAGTACCAGAGCGCGGGCGCCGCGTTGCGCGAAATCAAGCAAAGCACCGCGGCGGCGTTACCGCCGGGGGCTGCTGTCCTGTCGCTGACCGTGAACGGGGGCGCGACACGGGGCACCTGTGCCGCCAGCGCCGATGTGTTCTCCGTGGGCGCGCCCACCCTCAAGTGGTTTGGCCTGGAGCGCCTGCTCGGCGCCGGGGCCACCCTCAGCGCCAATGTGATGCCGACCTCGCTGGTCCACGCGAAGATCGGCGCGCAGCCGGTGCCCGATCTCACGGTCGTCGAAATGAGTCCCGATCAGATCCGCGCCGCCGGGCCACTGGGTTTACAGTCGGCGGGTCTCTATCCGTATGTCGAGGTTTTCGGGTGCCCGCAAGACATCGATACGGCGCGGGCGGCCTTCACGCCGCAATATGAGACCGTGGCGAGTGGCCGCTATTACGCCGTTTTAGGGCGCCGGCCCACTCCTTAAGCCGCACTACGGGATGCAGGAATCGCGGTGAAGTGGTACGATAATGGCGGAGTCCCATCCGGCCCCCGGCGCTGAGCGGCGCGCCGGGGGCCGGCGAGGTCGTGATCCATGCGAGTGCTGCTAGTCGAAGATGAGATGCGCCTGGCGGCGCTGGTGCGCCAGGGGTTGGAGGAAGAGTCCTACGCCGTAGATGTCGCCTATACCGGGCGCGCGGGGCTGGAATGGCTGCGCCTGGTGACCTATGATCTCATCGTTCTCGACCTGATGCTGCCGGAGATCGACGGGCTGGAAGTTTGCCGCCGCTACCGCGCCGCGGGCGGGCGGACCCCCATCCTCATGCTGACGGCGCGCGATACCCTGGAGGACCGGGTGCGCGGGCTGGACAGCGGCGCCGACGATTACCTGATCAAACCCTTTGGCATGCCGGAACTGCTGGCCCGGTTGCGGGCGCTGGCCCGCCGCGAAGGCCCAAGCAAAACGCCCGCGTTGCAGGTGGGCGACCTGATCCTGGACACCGTAGCGAAGCGTGCCCGGCGGGACGGGCGGCCCATCGACCTGACGGCCACCGAATACGCCTTGCTGGAGTTGCTGATGCGCCACCCCGGCCAGGTCCTCTCTCGCGATCAGATTATCGAGCATGTGTGGAACGCCGATTTCGGCGCCGGTTCCAAGCTCATCGAGGTCTATATCCATTACCTGCGGCGCAAGATCGACAACGAGTATCCTATCAAACTGCTCCAAACGGTGCGCGGATTGGGCTACCGCATCGGGGACGACAATGCGGGCGCTTAGCGGCCCGCGGTGGCGGCCCCTGCTTGCCCGGCTGCATAGCCTGCGCGTGCGGTTGGTGCTGTGGTCGTTGCTGGTCAATGCCCTGCTGCTGATCGGGCTGGGCAGCGGGGTCGGGCTGGTGTTGCGCGAAATCCAATACGGGCAGATGGACGACCGGCTGCGCATCAGTGCTGCTGAACTGACCCGATCCGTGCAAATTGACGACTTACAGGTGACCATTCGTCCGAGTGAGCTGACTGAGCTGGCCGACCGGGGCGTGTTTGGCTGGGTCGTCGATCCATCCGGGAAGATCCTGAAGACGTTCGGGCAGGCCAGTTCCCTGCCCTGGCCCGGCCTCTGGGCGCCGGCTTCCTTCCGCGATCTCACCCTGGGGTCCAGCGAGGTCCGGCTCTATCAGCAGGCCCCCGGCCAGGCGGGCAGCCGCATCGCCGGAGGGATCTCGCTCGTCCTGGCGACTTCGCGCGAACCGGCGGAGCGCACGTCGCATGCGGTGCTGCTGATCCTGAGCGTGGCGATCCCGCTGGGGCTGGCCGTGGCCGCGGCGGGGGCCATGTTCCTGGCCGGGCGGGCGCTGGCGCCCATCAGCACTATTACCGCCCAGGCCCGGCGCATCGGGCGCGCGAACCTGAGCGAACGGCTGGCGCTGCCCGGCCCGCGCGACGAAGTGGGCCAATTGGCCGATACCTTCGACGATATGCTCGACCGCTTGCAGGCCGCCTTCGAGCACGAACGCCAGTTCCTGGCCGACGCCTCGCACGAGTTGCGCACGCCGCTGGGCCTGTTGCGTATGCAGATCGATCTGGCGCAGAGCCGCCCGCGTGACGCCGCCACCCTGACCGCCATGGTGCGGGCCATGGGCGACGACGTGGACCGCATGACCCGGCTGGTCGAGGCCATGCTGGCCCTCACCCGCCTGGAGAGCGCGCAGACCCCGCCCGCGCCGGTGGACCTGTGCGATGTGCTGGGCGGCCTGGTGGGCCAACTCCAACCGCTTGCGCTGGAGCGGCAGATCACCCTCGCGCTCGACGGCCCCGCCGAGGCGATCGTGCTGGGCGACCGGGATCGGCTCGTGCAGCTATTCCTGAACCTGCTGGACAATGCCCTGAAGTACACGCCCGCCGGCGGACACGTCCGCACGTGTGTACAGCGCGCGGCGGCGGGCTGGCAGACCCAGGTCGCAGATAGCGGGCCGGGCATAGACCCCGAACATCTGCCGCATCTGTTCGACCGGTTCTACCGGGTCGATACCTCGCGGGCGCGTGAAACGGGCGGTCTGGGCCTGGGCCTCGCCATCGCGCAGACCATCGCCCACCAGCACGGCGGCGCCATCACCGCCGAAAGCTGCGCCGGCCAGGGTACCACCTTCACCGTCACTTTGCCGTCAGCCGTAGGGCTAGCGTAGCGGCAGCGACTCTGCAAGTCGGGAGAAAATATAGCCAATAGGATCTACAGGCTCCCTGCTTCCTGGGCCATCCAAAGCTCTGCGGTGTACGCTCGTTATTTGGATTTGGGCAGGACGTGTTCCTCGAAGCGGATGCGCCATGCGCCGGAGCCGGCGATGAAGGGCTGCATTAAGGCGCGTTCGGCCTGCATGGTGTGGTTCAGGTCGTGCGCGGCCCAGGTATGCAGCAACTCACCGAGCGTCACCCGGCCCAGTTCGCTGTGCACGCCGCTCCGTTCCAGGTCGTCCGGCTGGATGCCGTCGATCAGCGCCAGATTTTGCGTCCGCAGGCGGGCGAACTCGGCGGCTAACTCGGACAGGTTCAGGTGTGCATAGTCAACGGCGGCGCCGGAGGGTGCGAAGCCGGAGATATCCTCGCCGGCCAGGAAGTTACGCACGCGGCGCGGGAACACGTCCTTTTCGGTCTGGATCAGGTGGCCCAGGCATTGGGCCGCCGACCATTCGCCCGGCGCGGGTGGTTGTTCCAGCGTGGCGGCGGAAATTGTCGTTGTCAAACTAATCCAACGGGCGGGGGTGGCCGTCAAAGCCTCTCGCACTTCTTGTAGAAGATCCTCCACGTACTTGCTCCTCGCTAGCTATTCCGGCCAGGGCTGCTTTCCGATCAAATCGTAACCAGGTGGGGACACGAGTCTCGCGGTTCTGGTATCCAACCGGAAATCGCGGCGCCTGTCCGACAATTTCTCGAACAAAAACCCCGCGCCCTGCATTGGGGCTTGGACCAAGGCAAGGGGCAGGGGAGATCGGGGCCACGGGGGCGGATTCTGACTCAGGGCGCCGGGGCCGGGGTCAGGAAAATATCGGTGATCGGGTGCCCGGCGACGACCGAACTGAGTAACAGACCGCCCACGCAAAGGAAGGCGAGAAACACCAGCAACAGGAGCGCCCCGCCGCCGATCCACAAGACGGTATTCGTGCTCTCGTCGCCTTCGTCCTCGGCTTGCTTCGACAAGCGTAGCGCGGATGGGGGGGGATTTTGCGTGCTCATGGATCGAAACTCCTTCTCTGGTGAATCGCCTGCCACGATGACACGCGCGGCAGCGCGCCCATTATACCGTTAACCCGATGATAGCGTCAAATCAACTTTTCGCGCACGCGGGCGGCGATACGGCGAAATACGGTGGCCTCTGCCGCATCCGGAGTGGCTGCCAGCAGTGGATGGCCGGCGGCGATCCCGCGACTGATCGCCAGGTCCATCGGGATGCGGCCCAGCATCTCGATCTCGGTATCCTCGACCGCCCAGGGCCGGTCGCTGTGGTGAAACACTTCCACCCGTTCGCCGCAGTGCGGGCAGTACAGGTAGCTCATATTCTCGACCAGCCCCAGGATCGGCACATGGCTCTGGCGGAACATGGCGAGCGACCGTCCTGCGTCCAGCAGCGACAGGTCTTGCGGCGTGGTGACGACCACGACGCCGTCCACCGGCACGGTCTGGAGGAGGCTCTGTTGCGGCTCCCCCGTGCCGGGCGGCAGATCGACGAGCAGATAGTCCAGGCGATCCCAGCGCACGTCGCGGATGGTCTGCGTGACGATGCGCCCGGTGAACAACGGGTGCGGCATGACCGCCTGGGCCTCGCCCACCAGCAGTCCAATCGACATGACTTGCAGGCCGAAACGCTCCAGCGGCGGGATGTACGGCTCCTTGCCCGCGCGGGCCACCGGCAGCCAGCCACGCGCTTCCTCCTGCCGCCGCACGCCGAGCATCAATGGGATGTTGGGGCCGTAGATATCGGCGTCGAAGATGCCGGTGCGCGTCCCGGTCTGCGCCAGGGCCAGGGCCAGGTTCACGGTGACTGTCGTCTTCCCGACCCCGCCCTTGCCGCTGGCAATCGCCAGTACGCGCGCCACACCCGTGATCCGCTCCGCCATGCACGGTCTCCTCCCTGTCCGCTGCTCGTCTTCTATATAACGTGCGATCCGGGGTGAAACGCGCTGCCCGCCGGGCTGACAACGGCGGGCGCGCGGAGTATGATAAGGGGAGAAGCTTATCGCAGACGCAGATAAGGAGAGATGCCAATGCCCTGGGACCCGCAACGCTATTTGCAATTCGCCCGCGAGCGCGCGGCGCCGTTTGATGACCTCGTCGGTTTAATCCGCATCCGGGATGGGCTGCGCGCCGTCGACCTGGGATGCGGCACGGGGGAACTGACCCGGCGCCTGGCCGATCTGCTGCCTCAGAGCCACGTGGTGGGCATCGACAGTTCGCCTGAGATGCTGGCCCGCGCGCAGGAGCAGACTCGTCCGGGCCTCCACTTCCAACTGGGTGACATCGCCACCGTGACCGGGGGCTGGGATCTGGTCTTCTCGCACGCCGCGGTCCAGTGGCTGCCCGACCACCCGGCGCTGATCCCGCGCTTACTTGGCCTGGTGCAGCCCGGCGGTCAGTTGGTGGTGCAAATACCGTCCAACCACGGCCATGCCACCCACCGCCTCATCGCCGATATCGCGGCGGAAGAGCCGTTCACCACCGCTCTGAGCGGCTGGACGCGCCAATCGCCGGTACTGCCGCTGGAGCAGTACGCCGATCTGCTCTACACCCACGGCGGGCGCGATCTGACGGTCTTCGAGAAGATCTATCCGCATGTGCTGGACGATGCCGATGCCCTGGCCGACTGGACTTCGGGCACGGCGTTGGTGCCCTATTTTGAGCGGCTGCCGGACGATTTGCGGGCGGTGTTCATGGACCGCTACCGGGCACGGCTGCGCGCGCTCTGGCCGCAAGGGCCGGTGTTCTACGGCTTCCGGCGTATCCTGTTCGCGGCCACCCGCCCGGCCTAGCCGGAGCCGGCGGTCCAAAGGCGATCGGTGCGTGCGTGCCTCGTGACCGTGCAGCCGTCGCCCGCCGGTCTGCGGGCCTCAATTACGTTGACACGCCCCCTGGGTTGGGGTATAGTTACTTGATGTATCGTGCGCTACCGAGCATTTCTCTTTTAATGTGTATGATGATGAATAATGATCCGCAGTTCCCGCGCATCCGGATTGGGTAGGCCCTGGCTGAGGTCGTGCGGTTTCATGAATGGGAGAAGGTATACGATGGCGGTTACGACCGTTTCTGAGGAGCAGGTCCTCGACGCCCTGCGGACGGTGAAAGATCCCGATCTGCACAAAGACCTGGTCACGCTGAAGTTTATTGAAGATCTGAAGATCGACGGCGGGGCGGTCAGCTTCACGATTGTGCTGACTACGCCCGCCTGCCCGGTGAAGGATCTGCTGAAGCAGCAGTCCGAAAACGCCGTGCGGTCGGTTCCCGGCGTCACCGCCGTCACGGCCGCCGTGACTTCGCGGGTGCAGGGTTCGTATGTGCCGCAGCGCGAAGGCATTCCCGGTGTGCGCAACATCATCGCCGTGGGTAGCGGCAAGGGCGGCGTGGGCAAGTCCACCGTGTCCGTGAACCTGGCCCTGGCCCTGGCCCAGACCGGCGCCAAGGTGGGCATCCTGGACGCCGACATCTATGGCCCCAACGTGCCTTTGATGATGGGCGCGGTGGGCAAGCCCGAAACCAGTCCCAGCGGCAAGATCCAACCGATGCGCACCTATAACATCGACATGATCTCGATTGCCTTTTTCCTGCCCGACGATAACTC
>JAICKM010000454.1 GCA_025927935.1 Chloroflexia bacterium
GCCTGGAGTACGGCGCGATTCGGATGTTGCTCACCGGCGACATCGAGACCGAGGCAGGCCGCGATCTGCTGGGCAGTGCGCCTGATGCCCTGAGCGCGCAGATCCTGAAGGTACCCCATCACGGCAGCAGCACCGGCCTGAGTCCGGAGTTGCTGGCGGCCATCCACCCGGCAGTGGCCCTGATTTCCGTGGGCGCGAAAAACACCTACGGCCACCCGGCATCCGCCACCCTGCGCCTGCTGCACGACGCCGGGGTGACGACGTACCGAACCGACCTGCAAGGCACGATTGAACTGCTCTCCGACGGGCGCCAGGTGTGGGCGCGCACGGAGCATCCCTGACGCAAAGACTCCCCCCGCGCCGGCTCCCTGCCGCGCCGCATTGCGCACCCCGGCCCGCATGGGCCGATGGTCCCCGGATTTCAGGGACCTTTTGTGCCCGCCTTTCCTTAAAAGGTACGCCCGCCTGAATTCTATGCGGATGCACCTAACCAGCGACCTTTCCAAACGTCTAATGAATGAAGTACAATGCATACAATGGCTTATCGAATAACCATCCATGTACTATGAAAAAGGAGATGCCGTTCTAATGATCGACAACGCAGCCGCGTCTCTGGCGCCTAGCGAAGTAATCCTGCTCCATGCTGACGAGTTTGCTCCCGCCGCGGGGGCGCTCGACGCCAAGATGGACCTGTTGCACAAAGAGGGCAAAGCCCAGGCCAAGGGGCTGGGCCGCAGCCTGTTGCTTGCCGCGTGCCTGGCGAACGAGCAGGCCGGGGTGCTGCGCTTGGAAGTCCGCGCGAAGAAGGCGCTGTTCGGGCTGCGCACCGTGCAGGCGCTGTACGCCGACCCGACCGGGCAGCAAGCCCAATGGCCCGACTGGAGCCTGGAGGCGCGCATCGCGCAACTGGTCCAGGGCGGCTCGCGTGAAGTGAGCGACCTGGTCTATGAGTTGCTGGGCAAGGATGCCAAGATGTACTACAACCTGACCCCCGACCTGGCCCAGCAGGGCCTCGCGGCCCGCGGGCTGCTGGTCGCCGAGACCACGACCCACGCCAAGATCATCAAGACGACCCGCCTGCGTATGCCCGAAAGCACCGGGCACCTGGCCGCGTCGCAGCCGGTGGAGCCGTTGCGCCAACTGCTGGCGAGCGTGGAAACCGGCCGCCCAGATCTGTGGAAGAAGCTGGTCGACGCCATCGACAGCGGGATCAAGCGCCGCGCCGAGCAGGATACCAGCTCCTCGTTCAACGACTAATCATCCTCGCGCTAAATTGATCGGCTGGATGCGAAACGGGTGCCTGCCTTATGCGGGCACCCGTTTTGGTGTCGCGGGCGCGGGCCTCGCGCGACTATGCACGCCCTAGACCTCTTGCAAGTACACATTGCCGGCCCCATCGATCTGCAAGGGGATAACCAGCAGCGGGAGCGGGGCGGGTCCGGCTACCACGGCGCCGTTGGCGGCGGGGTCGTACACTGCGCCGTGGCACGGACAGACCAGCCGTTCGCCGCTCAGTTCGACCGTGCAGGCGGCGTGGGTGCAGCGGGTCACGAAGGCGCGATAGCCCGTGGCCCGGTGGAGCAAGATGGCGGGCGTGCCGCCGGCCAGGGTAAAGGTCTGGCTGGCGCCCTCCGCCAGCGTGCCCGTGGCCGCCAGCAGCCGCCCTGCACTGCGACCGGGGGTGGCTGCCGGGCCGGAGACGGCGGTGGAGACCGCCGGGACGGGCGTGGGAGCGGGCGCGGCCGCGCTCCGCAGGGCCTCCGCGCGGCGAGGATGCAATACATCCCAGCCCAGCCCTGTCGCGGCCAGGGCCACACCCGCCAGCCCGGCGATCCCGGCGCCCAGGAAAGCGCGGCGGGTCAGCAAGACTCCGCGCGGCGAGGCCGCCTGATCCGCGGCGACGCTGGGAACACGCAACCGGCGCCTGATCCACGGGTCGAGGGCCAGCGGTCCCGGTCCGGTTAGCATGAGCGTGAGCCAGGCGGCGGCATAGGGCAGGTCGGCGCCGAAATAAAACGGGCGCACCAGCCAGGTCGCCGAGAGGAAAAAGGTCAGATTCAGCAGCAAGCCCATCAGCGCGCTGAAGCGAGTCAGCAGCCCCAGCAGTACCGCCACGGCAATGCAGAGTTCGCCGCCCATGACCAGCACGCCGAACAGGGTCGCGTTGGGCAGCGCGACCTGACGCAGGAAGCCTTCGAGCGGCGTGCCCGGCGCGAATCCGGCGATCTGCCTGCCCAGGTAGCCGGGCGCGGCCGGATCGAGAAAGGCCGGGTCGTTTAGCTTGTCCAGCCCGGCGACCAGGAAGCTGCCGCCCAGGAACAGCCGCAACGGTAAGACTGTCCAGCCCGGCACAATAGGCCGGGCCGGGAGGCGGAGGCGAAGGCGATCAGCGTACCGGATCATCGGGGTGGCTCCTTTCGGGCGCTCGATTTGTGCTGCGAGTCACCCTTTCTACCCCGCTCCCCTGCCCTCCGTTCCCGCTAACGCACCGATTCCGCGATCTTGATCGCCTCGGTAATCGGCTCGCTGGTCTCCAGCCGGTAGGTGATCGTGCCTTGCGTCCAGATCAAGGTATTGCCTCGAACCAACTGTTCCGGGCGTAACTGGTCGTTAGGCTGCCCGCTCCGATATTGCAACATGTGGGGACCGCGCACCCAAACGGCATACTGCCCGTTGACCGTGGTTTCCTGGATGGTGGTGCTGGGGTCCACCATCTTGCGGGCAATCATGCCCGATGTGAGGGCATGCAGGCTGAGCCGCGGCTGATCGGGGTGCCCCGGCGCCAGCCAGACCAGGATTACCGCCTGGCCGCCGATGTCTTGGACGAAGACGCGATCTGGTGGACCGATGCCGGGCGGGTAGGTGGGCAGGCGAATCGGAATGCCGGCGCCGGCCTGCGCCTTCGCCAGCGTCGTCTCGCCCGCCAGGTCGGGTGCCCAGGTGGGCACCGGTGCCGCTTTAGAAGCAGGCGGGATCGCGGTGGGGGCAAGGGTCGCGGGCACAGAGGGCGTGGGTGTGGGCGTGATCCGCACGATCTCGACGCTGCCGATAGGGAAGATACTCTGCACCCAGGCCCGCGCTTCGGGCACGAGGAACAGCGTGGCGAGCACGGCCAGCAATAACGCGAGGACGACGGCGGCCAGGCGCAGCCGCGGGCGCGTCCGCTGCGGGCGTGCCGCGGCTAGCCGCCGCCCTACCGCGCCCGCGATGTCGGGCGTGGGCGGGTAGGCAAACCCCGGCGCGACCGTACTCAGGCGCGCATCGAGGGGATCCAGCGGCAGTGGCTCGTTCATGTCAGTCGTTCCTCTCGCAAGGCCGGGAACTCCTGCTCAACGACCGCGCGCAGGCGAGTCAGAGCGCGATGCAGGCGCGATTTGACAGTGCCTGGCGCCACGTCCAGGGCGGCGGCCATCTCGACCTCCGACAGATCGAGAAAATAGCGCAGGTAGACAACCTCCTGATCGATATGATTGAGCCGGCGGACCGCCTGCCACAGGGTGTGCGCTTCCCACTGCGCGCCGCTGCGCTCGCCCAGCACCGCAACCGGCTCCGCCGTGACCTGCCCCAGGCGGCGCAAGGCGGCAAGGTAGCGCTGGACGCCCCGGCGATGGTTGTGGGCGAGGTTCGCGGTGATGCGCAACAACCAGGGGCGCAGCGGGCGGGCGGTGTCGAAGCGCGGCAAGGCACGGAAGGCCCGGATGAACGCCTCCTGGGCCACATCCGCGGCGGCATCCGCATCACCCAGCAAAAGATAGGCAAGGCGAAAGATCGGCTGCTGGTGGGCGCCGACCAGCGCCTGCCAGGCCACCTCATCGCCCTGCCGTGCCTGGGTGATCAGGTCTAGCTCGCTCACATGATCCTCTCCACCGATATTCAGACACCCATTATACCCCGGTCGCTGCCCGCGAGTTCCCATAGTACAAGGCGCGACCGCGTGGCGTTTGGCGGAGTTTTCCGGGCAACTCTGGGAACTTTCTCCGCACCCCATATGTTTGTGATCATGACCGGTCAGCGTTACGAGTGAACTACTTCGCTTCCCATTTGGCTTCCCATAAGGAGGGCAGCAGAATGCATCAGGTAAAGATCCGGGCGGGACTCAATGTCCTGCTGGCTGTCGCGGTATTGTTCTCCGCGTTTGTGTGGGGTGGCGGCGCGGCGTTTGCCGAAGGCCACGCGGCCGGTGCGATCTATGTGTTGACCAATGACGCGGCCCATAATGCGGTCAAGATCTTCAACCGCGCAGCTGATGGTACGCTCACCCCGGCGGCGTCCGTCGCCACGGGCGGGCAGGGGACCGGGGCCGGGTTGGGTTCGCAGGGTGCGCTTGTACTGAGCGAGGACAACAACTGGTTGTTCGCGGTCAATGCCGGCAGCAACGAGATCTCCGTCTTTGACGTGGAGTCGTCCGGGCTGCGGATGGCCGACAAGGTGGCTTCGGGCGGCAGCATGCCGATCAGCTTGACGGCGCACGACGATGTGCTCTACGTGCTCAACGCCGGATCGCCCGCCAATATCACCGGCTTCCGCGTGGGTAAGCACGGCCACCTGACGCCTATCGCGCACTCGACGCAGCCGCTGAGCGCGGCGGACCCGGCTCCGGCGGAAGTGTCCTTCAATCCCGACGGCGATCTGCTCGTCGTGACCGAGAAGGGGACGAATAAGATCGATACCTATGTCGTCGACCGTCACGGCCTCGCTGCAGCGCCGGTGGTCCACAACTCCGTGGGCATGACCCCCTTCGGCTTCGCCTACGGCAAGCGCAACCAATTGATCGTCTCGGAAGCCTTCGGCGGCGCGCCCGGTGCGAGTGCCGTGTCGTCCTATCGTGCCGACGAAGACAGCCCGTTTACTGTGCTGAGTGGATCGGTACCCAATGGGCAAGGCGCGGCGTGCTGGGTTGCCATCAGCCAAAACGGCCGCTATGCCTATATCTCCAACACGGGCAGCGGCACTGTCTCCAGCTACAGCATCGCCCACAACGGCACCCTGACCTTGCTCAACGCGCACGCCGGGCAGATGGGCGCCGGCAGCAAGCCCGCGGACTCGGCCTTCAGCCAAAACGGGCGCTTCCTCTATGTGCTGGGCGAAGGGAGCTTCGCCGTCAGCGCCTTCCAGTTCCAGAGCGACGGCAGCCTCACCCCGCTGGCGGGCGCGAGCGGCCTGCCGATGAGCACGGTGGGGCTGGCAGCCCGCTAGCGTTTGCCTTTCGCATCGCGGGGCCGGCAGTCGCGACTGCCGGCCCTTTGTTGCGCCCGCCGGGACCACCGCTGAAAGATTTCTCGGCGGGATATAGATTACAATTTGTTCGGAGATAGGCGCGGCGCCGGGGGGCCGGTACCCTTACAGTTTCGTAGGACACGCCTGTTGCCCTTGGTCCCCGGCGCGCGGGCGTGCTATAGTGGGTATATATAGGAAAATGGCCTGACCGCACCGCGTGCTAGAGATGAGGGACCCATGCGCTCTGAATCGACCTCCCGCCCGCCTGCTGCCTCCCCGCGCCTGCCCTGGCCGGCGCTCCTGGCCTTGCTGACGGCGGTTCTCTTCCTGGCCGCCTGCTCGATCCAGGATTTGCAGCCGGGACCGGGCTTGCCCGGTGCGGCCACGCCGATCAGCCCTGCCGGCGCCACGCCGCAGGCGTTCCCCGCGGGCACGAATCCCCCCCCGCCCGCGAGCACAAATCCGCCGGCCCCGCCCACGGCGACATCCGGGGCGGCGGCGCAGCCGGTGAGCCAGGCCGCGCCCGCTGTGCCGCCGTTCGTGGTTTACAGCGCGGGCAAGCTCGCCGATAGCTGGGACGATGCATCCTGGGGCGGCGCCAAGTTCGACTTGCAAAGCAACGACGCCCCGCGCGACGGCCACCCGACGGTCAAGGTGACGTATGGCGAGGGTTGGGGCGCTTTCTCGGTCGCCGAC
>JAICKM010000081.1 GCA_025927935.1 Chloroflexia bacterium
CACCTGGTCCAATATTTCGATAAGAGCCGCATGGAGATCAACGACCCGACCGCCGACCCGAACAGCCCCTGGTATGTGACCAACGGCCTGCTCGTGGTCGAGATGATGACCGGCAAGATCCAGATCGGCAATAATGAGTACCAGCAGATCGACCCCTCGCCGGTGGCCGTGGCCGGGGACACCAACGACGTGACCCAGCCCGCGCCGAGCTATGCCGCCCTGGGCCGGGCCACCAACGTCTACTACGGCGGCAGCCCCGACAAGCGTATGCCCGCCGGCACCCCGGTGCAGAGCACCATCGACAAGAACGGCGCTACGGCGCCGACCGGCGGGCCGGCCAACCTCGCCAAAGCCGCGGCATTTGTGCCGGAGACGCAGCACAACATCCCCGACGTGTTCTGGTCCTTCCTGAACAGCAACGGGATGATCTATGCCAACAACCAGTACCAGAACGGCCCGCTGATGAACTGGGTGTTCGTCATGGGCTACCCGGTCACGGAAGCCTACTGGACGACGATTCGGGTGGGCGGCATCGACCGGCAGGTGCTGGTCCAGGCGTTCCAGCGCCGCGTGCTGACCTACTCGCCGAACAACCCGGCGGGCTGGCAGGTGGAGATGGGCAACGTGGGCCGCCACTACTATAGCTGGCGCTACGAGCGCCCGTCCTGCCCGACGGTGCCGGTGCGCGGCTTCGGCAAGGTCTGGGCGAACAACCCGACCCTGGCCTCGGCCATCGGCTGCCCCGTGCCCTGGCGCGGCGAACAGGCCGTGCAGACGGCGGTGGAGCGGTTCGAGCACGGCACCATGCTCTATGTCGCCCAGAAGAACACCTATCCCTTCGGCGATCCGTCGATCTTCGTCTTCTTCGACGACGGCACCTACCAGCACTTTAACGACACCTACGTGGAAGGCCAGCCCCTGGCCTGCAACCCCAGCCCGGTGCCGCGCGGCTTTGTCGTGCCGCAGCGCGGCTTCAACAAGGTCTGGTGTGAAGGCACCGGCGCCCGCGTTCGCGAACGGCTCGGCTGGGCTGTGGCCCCGGAGCAGGGCGGGGCGGGCGCCTGGCAGGACTTCCAGCACGGCATTATGTACTGGACCGGCGCCACCAACCAGATCTTCGCCGTCCTGGATGTCTACGATTACGAGAACAACCCGCAGCACCGCTGGCTGGGCTTCACCGATACGTTTAACCCTTAAGAGACGGTCTAGCGTCAACTGGCGCAAGAGTAGACCGCGTATGCTCCGGCGTGCGCGGTCTATTCTTATGCCGGGGAATGGGTATCATGGGAGGGCACGAATCGCGTTCCCTGTGTAAGCGGCGCCCGCGCCCTGGTCATGCTGAGCGCAGCGACGCATCTCCGTCTCCGGCTGCCGGAACGAGACTCTTCGCTGCGCTCAGAGTGACACGGTGGGAGCGGCGAGACTCTTCGCTGCGCTCAGAGTGAGAGGGGTGGGGATGGGAACCAGGTTGCTGTAGGGGCCGGTTTGAAACCGGCCCGCGGCACCCGGTGTGGCGGTGGATTGACATATAAAGTGGCAGTGGCGCGTTAATAAGGCAAAGGGGATCCATCCCCATGGCCCCGGCTATCGCGCGAGAAAGGTAAGAATAATGGAAGAAATTCAGGCGCGGCTGGAGCGCTTCCGGCAGGAGCGCGAGCGGCAAAACGCGCGCATCTTGCGCAGCGATCACCTGGGCATCAAGCGCTTCTTCAACCTCGACAGCGCCGCCTATACCGACGGCGCACTGGACGCGCGCACGAAGGAATTGCTCGGCCTGGTGGCGTCGATGGTGCTGCGCTGCAACGATTGCATCGATTATCACCTCATCCAATGCGTGCGCGCGGGCGTGACCGAACCCGAACTGGTGGAAGCGTTCAACGTGGCGCTGGTGGTCGGCGGGTCGATTGTCATCCCGCATTTGCGCCATGCGTTCGACAGCATGGATGCCCTGTTGCAGGCCCCCGGCGCGGAGAGCATGGCTTGACAAAGGGGGGGCCTTCGTTTAGAATCCTCAGTTGGGAGCTATGGCTGCCCTGTGCGCTAATGTTTGCGAGATGCGCCACGACCCGTGGCTAATTTTTTGGCCGTGGCTAGCTCCGCCCCTTGCCTGCCCGGGAGCGGTGGCGATCGTCGCCTCTCGGAACCCAGGTGTTGAATTTCTGTGCTGAAAGGACGGAACCCCGAGCATGATCGAGGTCGATCATCTGATCAAGTACTACGGGCCCAGTCCAGCGATCCAGGATATCAGCTTTACGGTGCAAAAAGGAGAAATCCTCGGTTTCCTTGGTCCCAACGGGGCCGGGAAATCCACCACCATGCGGATTATCACTGGCTATCTGCCCGCGACGAGTGGCACCGTGTATGTGAACGGCTATGACGTGGGTAAGCAATCGCTGGATGTGCGCCGTAACGTCGGGTATCTGCCGGAAACGGTACCCTTGTATACCGACATGACCCCCTACGATTATCTCGATTTCATGGGCAAGCTGAAGGGCATGCGGAATGGGACCGAGCGCCGTGAACGCATCCAGACGGTGATGGAACAGGTGCGCATCGACGATGTCGCCCAGAAGCCGATTGGCCGCCTGTCGAAAGGGTACCGCCAGCGCGTGGGTCTGGCCCAGGCGCTCATTGCCAATCCGGCGGTGCTCATCCTCGACGAGCCGACGGTGGGCCTCGACCCGCGCCAGATCATCGAGATCCGTGAGCTGATCAAGTCGCTGGCGGAAGACCACACCGTGATCCTCTCCACCCATATCCTGCCCGAAGTCTCGATGACCTGCACACGCGTGGTCATCATCAACCGGGGGCGGCTGGTGGCGGTCGATACCCCGCTGCACCTGGCCCAGGATGTGGGCGGCGGTCACGAGCGAGTGCAAGTCATCGTGCGCGGGCCGCGCGACAACGTGATGTCCGCGCTGGCCGCGCTGCCCAATGTGGAGAGCGCGACGCCGCAGCCCACCCTCGGCGATCTGCCCGGCGTGACGACCTTTGAAGTGGTCAGCACGCCGCAGTCGGACCTGCGCCCGCGGCTGGCCCAGGCCATCGTCGGCAACAACTGGGAACTGCTCGAGCTGCGTTCGGTCAGCATGAGCCTGGAAGATGTCTTCCTGCGCGTGACCAGCGCCGAAGAGCCGATGCAGGAACCCGACGAGGCCGATGTCTACGTCGAGGGCGAGGACCAAGCCTACGAGGAGCAGGAAATCGCCTACGAAGAAGTGGCCGACGAAGCGGCAGCGGAGGCGGAAGCCGAGGCCACAGCCGCCGCGGCAGCCGAAGCGGCGCAGAGCGGCCCGGCGCAAGGGCGCGGACGGAAAGGTGGCCGCAAGTGAGAAACGTCTGGACGATTGCGGTCAAGGAACTCCGCGCGTATTTCGTCTCGCCCATCGGCTACGTGACCCTGGCCTTCTGGCTGTTCGGGGTGGGGCTGTTCTTCGCGCTGGGCGTGTTGCAGAGCCAGCAAGCGGCCATGCAGGATTGGTTTAGCACCATCGAAGTGCTGCTGCTGTTCATCGGTCCCGCGCTGACCATGCGCCTGCTGGCCGAGGAACAGGGCACCGGCACCTGGGAATTGCTGATGACCTCGCCCGTCCGCGAGTGGGAAGTCGTGCTGGGCAAATTCCTCGGCGCGATCATCTTCTGGCTGGTGATGATTGTGTTCACCTTCTTCTACCCGCTGATCTTGCGCCTGCTGGGCAACCCGGACATGGGGCCGATCTTTAGCGGCTACCTGGGCCTGTTCCTGATGGGCGCCGCCTTCCTGGCGATCGGGGTGTTCACCTCGTCGCTGAGCGGCAACCAGATCATCGCCTACATCGTGGCCTTCATCGCTCTGCTCGCGCTCTGGATCATCGGCTTCATCACGCCGATTGTCTCCGGCGACCTGGGCACGCGCCTGGCCGCGCTCTCGGTCACGACCCACTTCGATGACTTCGGCAAAGGCGTGATCGATTTCGGCAACATTCTGTTTTATCTCAGCCTGATGGCGGCGGCGCTGTTCGCCACCGTCCAGGTCATGGAAGCACGGAGAGCCCGCCAATGAGCACCGACCCGCAATCCGTGCCGGCCACCGCTGAACTCAGTTCCAACCGCGCCCTGATCGCCAATGCCGCGGGCTGGTTCGGCCTGATCATGTTGATCGGCTACCTGCTGTACTGGGGCGTGACCGGCAATAACTTCGACCTGCCGGCCAAGGTCCTGCTGATCGCCGGCTTGCTGGCAATCGGCACCTTTGGCCTGATGAACCCGCAGGGGATCATCGACATCGTGTCCGGCAAGGGCACGCGCACCATTCTGAGCACCGTGCTGCTGCTGGCCCTGGGCTTCGGCATTATCGTGGCGCTCAATATCATCTACGGCGAGATCGTCAAGCGCGCGCCCAGCCCCATCCTGCGCACCGACCTGACTGAGGGCCAGCAGAACTCGCTCTCGCCGCAGTCGATCCGCGTGGCGCAAGAGCTGACCGGCACCGTCACCGCCTACGGCTTCTTCGGCACCACGGGGACGGAGATCAGCCAGCAGCGCGACGCCGAGAACCTGCTCAAGGAATATCAGAAGTACAGCAACAAGCTGAAGGTGGAGTTCGTCAACCCGGACGTGGCGCTGGCCCAGGCCAACCGCTACGGGCTGACGCGCTACGACGTGGTGGTCTTCGACAACGGCGTGCGCCACGAGACCGCCGACAGCACCAGCGAGGAAAACTTCACCGGCGCCCTGCTCCGCCTGCGCAGCAACACGCAGAAGACCGTGGCGATCCTGAACGTGCCATCGATCCTCGACTTCGGGGGCACGAGCCAGCAGGCCGTCGCCGCCACCCTGGCGCGCAAGGGCCTGGACACCGAGAACTATGTCGTGCTGCCAACCTATAATCTGGTGGTCAGCCCGACCATCTCAGTCACGGATGTGAACGTGATGATCGTGCCGCCGTCGCCGGAGAACCAGCCGCTGCCGGATAACGCGGTGCGCGCGCTGAGCGACTACCTTGACCACGGCGGCCATGTGCTGCTGATCGGCGACCCGCTGGCCGCGCCGCTGCCGTCCGCGCTGTTGCAGAAGTACGGTCTCTCCGAGGCGCGAGGGATCATTGTCGACCAGGACCGCAACAGCCTGTGGGGCAACTCGCCGACGCAACTAGTCGCGCTGACCTACCCCAGCAGCACGATTACCCGCGATATGAACAACGTGCCGACCATCTACGGCGCCGCCGAGCCGATTGTCGTGGCGACCACGACGATCACCGGGTTCACCACCACGCCGTATATCCAGAGCAGCAGCACCGCGCAATATGCCGTGCTGCAGGCGGATGCCTCCGGCAACCAATCCCAACTGGCGCTCGACCCGAACGGCCCGCAGGCGCCGATGAATATCGGCGTGACCGTGGAGCAGACGGTGGCCGACACCGGCAACTTCACCAGCACCGAGACGACTAAACCCCAGGTGACGCGCCTGGCTGTGCTCGGCGACTACGATATGCTGTCCGATCAGTTGATTTCGCAGGCGCCCGGCAACCTCGACATGTTTAACAATACCGTCAACTGGCTTTCGCAGTCGGAAGAGCGCATCTCCGTCCGGCCCAAGGATACCACTCCGCGGCAACTCACCATGACCGAGCAGCAGCAAAGCCTGATCGCCTGGAGCACGATTGTGTTCCTGCCGGTTCTGGTCTTGTTGGGCGGCGGACTCGTGTGGTGGCGGAGGAGGTAATCGATGACCGGACGTAATCGCAGTATCATTGTCCTCGGCGTGGTGTTCCTGGTCCTGGCCGGCATCAGCTACTGGCTGACATCCAACCCGGCTACGCCGCCGACGCCCACGCCGGAGCCGACCTATCCGATCTGGAACTACGGCAGCGCGACGGTCCAGGGCGTGACCGTGCAAAGCCCGACCAGCACCGTCACCTTGCAGGTGACGGGCGGCAAGTGGGAGATCACCGCGCCGGTGCACGAGCCGGCCGATGATCTCCAGGTCAGCCAGGCGACCGACCCGCTCAAGCAAGCCGAAGGCCGCGCCAAGATCGGCGATAACGTGACCGACCTGGCGCAGTACGGCCTGGACAGCCCCGCGCTGACGGTCACACTGGTGCTCAGCGGGGCCACCACGCCCAAGGCGGAGCTGCTGGTCGGCAAGCCCAACGTGGACGGCTCGGCCTACTATGTGCGGCCGCAGATCAGCAACACGGTCTATCTGCTCAACAACACGTTGATCGAGCCGCTGAAGGGCTGGCTGACCACGCCGCCCATCGCGCAGCCGACGGCCACGCCGCTCCCGGCGACCATCGTGCCCGCGCCGTCGCCGCCGACCAGCACGGGCACCCTGAGCGGCACGGAGTCGTTACCGCTGACGCCCGGCACGCCGGCCGCCGGGACCACGCCCGCCGGGCCGGAGGCGCCCACGGCGGGTAGTACCCCGGCTACGACGCCCGCTGGGGCGGAGACGCCATCCGCCGCGGGCACCGAGCCGCCGGTGGGGGCCAGCCCCGTGTCCTCGCCCCCGGCGACCGGCACCGACGCCAGCCCCGTCCCCTCCGGATCGGGCGGCGGCGCGGGCGGCACCCCCGGCACGGTCAGCACGCCGACGCCGTAGCCGCCAGTGATCAGTGGTCAGTGGTCCGTTGGTGTGAATAGGTGAATCAAGACCGGCCCAAGCATTGCTTGGGCCGGTTCGCTTTTGCTGGATGAGAGCGCGCGGCTATGGTCGCTTGTCCGTTCTAAATAGACGTACCGGTGTAGGGGCGGGCGTAGGTGTCCGCTCTGCTGCCCCGGCCTGATCTGCTTGAATTGTGTGAGGGAGCATTATGCCGCCGATAGACACCAAACAGCGCGAGAAGTGGCCCGCGCCCAGCCCCGGCCCCGATGCGGCGACGACCGCGGCGGAGGTAGCGCGGGCGCGCGAGGAAGCGGCGACCGACCCGTTGCGAGCCAAGGCGCGGGCCGTGCTGGCCCTGCTGAACGCCGTCTATGGCGAACCCGCCTGGCCGGTGCTCGATCCGCTGGCAACCCTCATCGAGGTCATCCTGTCGCACCGCACCGCCGACCCGCAGACCTGGGCGGCCTACCAGGCGTTGCGGGCGCGCTGGCCCACCTGGGAGGCGTTGCGCGATGCGCCGGTCGCGGAAATCGAGGCGGCGATCCACGGCACGACCTGGCCGGAGCAGAAGGCGCCGCGTATCAAGCGCGTGTTGCAGACGATCAGCGAGCGGCACGGCAGCCTGGACATCGACTTTCTCAAGACGCTGGACTTACCCGCGGCGCAAGAGTGGCTGACCGACCTGGAAGGTGTCGGCCCCAAGTCGGCGGCCTGCGTGCTGTTGTTCGCTTGCCGGCGGCCGGTGCTGCCGGTCGATACCCATCTGCACCGGGTCAGCCAGCGCCTGGGCCTGATCGGACCAAAGGTGACGGCGGAGCAGGCGCATACTGCCTTGCAGGCGCTGTTACCCGATCCCGACGATCCGCGGATCGTCCTGGAGTTTCACCGCAACATGCTGCTGCATGGGCAGCGGGTCTGCGTCTGGCGCGATCCACGCTGCGCCGTCTGCGTGGTGCGCGATTGGTGCGATTACTTCGCGGCGCACCCGGAAAAACAGGCCGAGGCCCAGCAAGCGGCGCGGCGGGCACGCTGACGGCCAACCTCTCCCCCGGCCCCTCCCCGCGGCGGGGAGGGGAGTCACGCCGGACGCCTGGCCTGCGCCGTTATTCGCCCCCTTCCCGCGCCGGGAAGGGGGTTGGGGGGTTAGGCCGGTCGCCCTACGGGGCGCACTCGTTCGGGTCGCCCGCGAGTTTCTCCAGGCCGTGAGGGAGGGCGGGGGCGATGGCCGCCAGGCACTCGCGCACCGCTTTGGGGCTGCCGGGCAGGTTGACGATCAGCGTGCGCCCGCGCACGCCGGCCACCGCGCGCGAGAGCATAGCGAGTGGGGTGTGCGCCAGGCTGGCGGCGCGCATCGCCTCGGCCAGGCCCGGCACCTGGTAGTCGAGCACGGCCAGTGTGGCGTCGGGGGTCACGTCGCGCGGGGCCAGGCCGGTGCCGCCGGTGGTGACGATCAGCGCCAGCCCGTCCTCGTCGGCCCAGGCGCGCAGCGTGGCCTCGATGCCGGTGCGCTCGTCGGGGATCACGGCCATGCGCCGTATCTCCGCGCCGGGCAGCGCGGCCAGCAGCAGGTCGCGCGCCGTGGGGCCGCTCACGTCGTCGCGCTGGCCTGCGGCACTACGGTCGCTCAGCGTCAAGATGCCCAGGGTCCACATACTCGCGTATCCTTCATCTCTCGCATGCGTTCATGCGTTAACCGCGAAGTGTGGGGTGTCCGGATGGGACACTGGGGGGCATGAAAGTCGGGATCCTTGTGCCCGGCTTGATGCCCCTCCGTCCGACTTTCACGGAAGGCGCGAAGAACGCGAAGATTATTTACACTAGTAGGGCGATGTGCTAGATCAAATTAGGTTTAAAAGACTGAAGCAAGGACAACCTGCGTAAAAGCCTGTGCGGAGTTGGGCTGCGCAGCAGATCCGGGTCGGCCAGCAGGGCTTAGAACCCGGACGGACCGCTCCTTCCGCTGCATAATAACTCGTATTAGCCTTTTCAATTTACTTGATCTAGTACATCGCCCAAGTAAGCTCCGAACCGGCCTGTTGCGTGACCGCGGGCGATCCCTCG
Source organism: Chloroflexia bacterium (assembly GCA_025927935.1). Next base: position 8,647 of record JAICKM010000081.1, read on the forward strand.
CATTCAATGCCGGGGGATCGCCCGCTTTCGGAACCGCTAATAGCGCAGCCCATACCCGAAGGGGAAGAGCGGATTCTCCGAGTCGTAGGGCACATCTGACTTCTGCTGGCGCACCGCTTCCATTGAGGAGGGCAGTTCGAACGGCAGCGTCCCCTCGGGAGCAACGCGGCCGAACACCACATCAAGCAGGGCGGCATCGCTGGCGCCAAAGTTTGCTAGCAGCGCGGCGCTCTTCTCCGCGATCTCCGGGATCACCGCTGGTCGATCCAGGTAGATGTCGACGATTGTCGGCACCTGCTCCAGCACGCTCAGAATGCGCGTCAGCTCCGGCTCCTTGAAGTCGAGGTCGCCGAAGTGGAACGTGCGCGAAATCGTGAAGGGAGGAGCTTTGGGCGGCGCGAACGGCGCTTTCAGGCGCAGGATCGCCAGGTCTGCCGCGGCGGGCGTAGCCACCACTTCGCCATAGGCGCCGGCAATCTCCAGCGCGATATTCTCGACGTACAGCTTGGGCCTGCCACTCAGCGGCAGCGTCGGGCCGTTGCCGCCAGGGGGGTTTTTCAGCAGCACGAACGATCTGCGCTGGGCCAACTCGCCCGCCGCCCGGAACCGCTCGTTGCCGACGATCCGCTCGGCGGCATCCGGATCGACGAAGGGCTGGTCGAACAGACCCAACCGGAACTTCTCGCGCAAGATGCGGCGCACCGATACGTCGAGCCGGCGCTGCGAGATCTGCCCACTCTTGACCAGTTCGATGATCACGTCGGTGCAGGATTCGCCACCAAACTGGTCAACGCCGGCGTCAAGGATCTTTTTCGCCTTCTGGGGGATGCTCAGGTGCTCAACGCCCCAGCTGCGCGCCGGAAAGAACTCGCCCGAGACTTCTACGTCCGAGAGCAGTCCCCAGTCGGTACAGACGATGCCCTCAAAGCCGTATTTCTCGCGCAACAGGCCGGTGACGACCACTTTGTTGAAGCTGAAGCCGACCTCTTCCATGGGCAGACCCACCGGCATGCCATAGTATGGCATCACCTGGGAAACGCCTGCCGCGAAGGCGTCTTCGAAGGGCTTCAGGTGGTAGTCGAAGTTGTCGCCGGGATAGACCTGCTCGCGGCCCCAGGCGAAATGCGGGTCGTCGCCATCCTTCTGGGGACCACCACCCGGAAAGTGCTTGACCATGCAGGAAACACTCTGCGGGCCAAGTTGCTCACCCTGGAAACCGCGAATGTAGGCGGCACCCATCGTGCCGGAGCGTTCGGCGTCTTCGCCAAATGTGCCATTGATGCGCGGCCAGCGCGGCTCCGTGGCCAGATCGACCTGCGGGTGGAGGGCCACGCGGATACCGACCGCTATGTATTCCTGGCGCGCGATATCGCCAAACTCCTCCACCAGCGCGGGATCATTGATGGCCGCCAGGCCGGGCGTCTCGGGCCACTTCGAACACACCCCGGCCGTAAAGCTGGTCATCGGATTGTCGCCAAAATGGTGCCGCGGGTCGCTGGAAATGGTCACCGGGATGCCCAGGCGCGTGTCCGCAGCCAGCGCCTGGAGCCGGTTGTACCACTCCGCCATCTGCCGGGGCTCCGCGCCCGCGAAGACGTTGAAGTGGTTGATCAACTTCCGGCGCACCAGCTCCGTTGTCGGTTCGCCCGCGAAGAAGCCGCCACCCTCGCTTAGCGTCCCGTCGGCGTTCATCCCGATGATCGTGTGAAACAGGAGACCGGCTTTCTCTTCCAGCGTCAACTGAGCCAGCAGGTCTTCGACGCGCTCCGCGATCGGGCGGCGGGGGTCCTCGTAGGGGTCCAGGCGTCCGTTCTTGTTCAGGTCGCGATACGCAAAACCATCTTCGGCATGGAGGGTTTGCACAGCCATCTGCTTTTCTCCCCCTGTCGTAATTTCCGGTTGTCAACTGATTGCACACTTGTCGGTACGGATTGTGCCGGCACACGCGCCAGACCCCATGCTAGGCCAGCCAACGCTGCGTCTGAGTAAGCTCGAATGTTGCCGCGCCGCGGATATCCTGCGCCGACGCGCCGACCAGCACCGCAAAGACACCGGCTTCGGCCACCCATGCTTGCGTCCGGTCGTCCAAGTAGGGCGATGTGCTAGATCAAATTAGGTTTAAAAGGCTGAAGCAAGGACAACCTGCGTAAAAGCCTGTGCGGAGTTGGGCTGCGCAGCAGATCCGGGTCGGCCAGCAGGGCTCAGAACCCGGACGGACCGCTCCTTCCGCTGCATAATAACTCGTATTAGCCTTTTCAATTTACTTGATCTAGTACATTGCCCTAGTTCTGTTCTTCTCGGTGATAATAAGCCGATACGCCCTGATGTCGGCTTAGCTTCCTTGCATGCGGGCGGGGCGCTGTGCTACAATGCCCCAGCCTGGACCGCGGCCTAGTGCTGGCGCGGCTGGCCGGGCTTGAGGCTAAACTTGCGCTCGGTGCCTTTCAGCAACCGCTCGATGTTGTCGTGGTGCAGCACGACCACCAGCCCCCCGGCGGCCAGGGCATAGACGGCCAGCCAGGGCGACAGCCGTTGCAGGAAGACTAGCAGCACCATCAGCAGGCTGCCCGCCGTGACGCCGAGGATCGAGCCGAGCGAGACATAGCGCGAGATGGCGATGATCGGGACGCCGATGAGCAGGCCGAACAGGGCCACCCAGGGGTTGACCGCCACCATGGTGCCGATGGCCGTGGCGACGCCGCGTCCGCCGCCCCAGGTGCCGGTGAATAGGCGGATCCAGATTGACCAGACGTGTCCGAGAAGGGCGGCAACCGCAGTGCAGCCGATGGCGATGGCCTCGATATTGGGGTCATGCCAATCGATAAGCCGGGCGATCAGCACAGGGAGGGCGCCTTTGAGCGCGTCGAGGACAAAGACCAGCAGGGCCGCGCGCCGGCCAATGACCCGGCTCACGTTCGTCGCGCCCGTCTTGCCGCTGCCGTGCTGCCGCAAATCGACCCCGTGGAGGGTGCCGATCACCATACCGCTTGGCAGGGCGCCAATGAGGTATGCCGCAAGAACCAGGATAGCGAGTACCCACACGTCCATGGTGCCGCTCCTTTCAGTTGTCCAAAGTTATCCGCCGGGTGGCATAAGTATACACCCGGCGCGGGCGGGCGGCAATAGCATCACAGGGACGTTATAGCATGCGCACACGGGTCATTAGCGGCGCGGTCTTGCTGGCGCTGGCCGGGATTATCGCCTGGATCCGCGGGCCGCTGCTGGTGCTGGCCGTCTTCGTCTGCATCGGCATCACCGCCTGGGAAATCTACAGCATGGCGCAGGCCGCGGGCCACCGGCCATGGCGCGGGGGCGGTATTGCGCTGGCGCTGATCCTGGCCGTGCCCGCGGCGCTGGTGGCGCTGGGGCCCTGGATCGAGGCGCTGCCGGGTGAGATCAATCCCGGCCAGATCTGGCTGGTGTGGACCGGCGCGCAACCCGATCTGCTGGAAGCGGCCACTGTGGTCCTCGCGGGCGCGGGCATGATCGCTACGCTGGTCTGGACGGGCGCGCGCCGGCTCCCGGCGGAGGCGCCGCCCGCCACGCCCTGGACTGATGCCGGGCTGACTCTAGGCGCGGCGCTCTACACCGGCGGCATCTTGAAGTACGGCATGCTGCTGAACCACCCGCCGGGTGAGGTGGGCTGGCTCTTGCTGGTGGTGCTGGGCACCGCCGCCGCCGACAGCGGGGCCTATTTCGCGGGCCGGGCCTTCGGCAAGCGCAAGATGATCCCGCACATCAGCCCGAACAAGACGTGGGCCGGGTTCTGGGGCGGCATGGCCCTCTGTATCGTCGCCGTAGCCCTGTTCGCGGGGCCGATGGGCATCCCGCTCTGGCATGTGCCGCTGCTAGGCGCGGCCATCGACGTGAGCAGCGTAGCCGGCGACCTGAGTGAGTCGCTGCTCAAGCGCAGCTTCGGCGCCAAGGACAGCAGCCGGCTCATCCCCGGCCACGGCGGCCTGCTCGACCGGTTCGACAGCATCCTGTTTGTCTTGCCGGTCGTCTACGCGTATATCTATTTCTTCTATCGCTAGTCACCCGCGCCCGTGATCCGGGTGGGGACGCAGGCCGGTTTCAACCCGGTCCCTACAACGCGATAGGGCGGCAGGGCCGGTTGCAAACCGGCCCCTACAGATGTAATTATGGCGGGGAGGGGCACGCAGATGCCGGAGACGAAAGCAGACGCGCGGGCACAGGAAGGTTACCATTACAGCATGGGCTGGTATCGCTTCGGCATCGCCCTGTGGGGCACGCTGTTCCGGCGTTACTGCCGCTTGCGCGTGCTGGGCAAGGAAAACATTCCCAAGAGCGGGCCTGTAGTGATCACCGCGAACCACCTGAGCATGCTTGACCCGTTCCTGGTCGGCTACACGCTGGGCACGCCGCACCCCATCGCGTTCATGGGCAAGCAGGAGCTATTCGGCATCCCCATTGTAGGCTACGCCATCCGCCAGTGGGGCGCCTTCCCGGTGGACCGGGCGCGCAAGGACGCCCACGCGTTGCGCCTGGCCCTGGCCGTGCTCAAGGCAGGCGAGGTGCTGGGCATGTTCCCCGAAGGCACGCGCAGCACCAGCGGCGAACTCCAGGAGTTACGCACCGGCTCCCTGCGCCTGGCGATCCGCACGCACTCCCCGCTCATCCCGGTGGGCATCGCGGGCACCGACAAGTCGCTGCCCCGCGGCGGCAAGTTCCCCAAGCCGGCCAAGATCGCCATCAACTACGGCCCGCCGATGGACCTCAGCAGCGTGTACGACCGCCGTCCCACCGAGGCCGAGATCGAGCATTGCTCCGAGGAACTCCGCATGGCTCTGGAACGGTTGCACCGGGAAGCCGAGGCGGCCTGGTAGCCGGCGCCCCGTTAGGTCGCGTGCCTGTTTGGCTCACAACTCAGGCCGGCACCGGGGTGCGCGCTTCCATTAGCATTTTGGCGCGCTGCAAATCCGCGGCAAGTCGTTTCTTCAATACCAGCACCAGGATGCGGGCGAGCACCTGCCAAATGGCTGCACCCTGGAACCGGCTCATCTGCGTCACCCGCGTGCCAGTCGCGGTGGGTGTAAAAGTGAAGCGGTCTAGCAAGGCCACCGGCCCGATCCTGGACTGGCCGGTGAATTGCTTGCCCGGTTCATATTGGATGATGGTGTACGTGGTCTCGATTCGCCGGCCGAGCATCGTACCGGCCATCACATAGACCGTGCCTGCGCCGGGCACATCGGGCGCCAGGTTCCGCACTTCCTCGATGCCCTCCGCCCACTCGCGCAGATGCTCCATCTCGCTGAGATAGGCAAACACCGTGGCGATCGGTTGGGCCACCTCGACACTGATCCTGATTTCCGCCATTTGCTACCTCCCGGCTGGGGTAGGCGCCCGCCGGTCCCCTGCCCCGGCGGGCGGTCCCTTGCGTCCATGTCTGGTCGGATTGTACGCGGGGCGGGTGTCCAATTGCCAGCTTAGAAAGTGCTCACTTTCTACTCTGTGGGGCCGGGGCACCGGTGTACTAACTTCGGGCACGTATTATGCACAGACACCGCTACTGTGCCCGGCCAACGCTCGGCGAAAGAATGGTTATTGGTTGTTCCCGGAACTGATCGCCCAATATGCGCCCACGCCCTGTCCTGGGTAGGGGACGGTAGGAGATTCTGTGACCGCTCGCGTGTCGGTGCTCATGCCGGCTTATAACCAGGCCCACTTCATCGCCCGTGCCCTCGACAGTCTCATGGCCCAGACGTTGCCCGACTGGGAACTGATCCTGGTGGACGACGGCTCGACCGATGCGCCAAGCACGGTCCTTGCCCCGGACCTGGCCGATCCCCGCGTGCGCTACGAGCGGCTCGACCGCAACCGCGGCCTGGGCGGGGCGCTGAATCACGCGCTGGCCCAGGCCACGGCGCCCCTGATCGCCTACCTGCTGGAGAAAGGCACCTGGAACGAGCTGATCGACCTCTACACGCGGGCCGGCGGGCGCATCTACTCCAGCCCCGAAATGCGCGACTGGTTGGGCACAGTCGTGCCGGGCATCGAGAGTCTGGGACCGGCGCTCGTGCTCGACGGCGACCTACCCAAGCGCGACTGGTTCACCGCGCCACCCTCGCCCCGGCTGTCGTACGCCGACGGGCAGTTGCACACGGTGGTGCCGGGCCGGCCCATCGGGCTGCACCCGCATACCGTGGGCGAACTGGCCGCCGAAGGCGTGCATCTCCACTTTTACGGCGACTTCACCCACGGCCAGTGGAAAGCCTGGATCGAGAAGGCGCGGGGCATCGCGCCCGCCCATCTGCACCTGCACGCCAACGTGGACCAGGAGGACTGGGTGAC
>JAICKM010001050.1 GCA_025927935.1 Chloroflexia bacterium
ACAGCAGGGGCGCGACCAGCCGGTCGCGCCCCTTTTTTGCGACGTTGGCTAGCGCCGGTCACCGGGATGATTCGACGTAGGGGCCGGTTTCAAACCGGCCCGGCCGCCTGTGCCGCCTGCTTTATGCCCGCCGGGTGCCGATCCCATACTGGAAGTAGGTTGGCGTTTCGCGCACCGTGACATCGAGACCAGAGGCGGCGCAGCGCGCCTGTACGGCGGCGGGCGCATGGAAGTTCTTGACGATCTGGAACTCAGCGCCGTTGTTCAGCCGCCGGGTCATGACCTGGCTGCTCTCCTCCGGCAACTGATGATCGGCGGCGGTGCTGGTCTGATCGCGCAGGCTGTCCACGAAGAAGACCGTGCCGCCCGGCCGCAGGGCCGCCGCCACCATCCGCCAGAAGGTGTCCAGCCGTTCGTCGGGCACATGGGACAGCCAGAAGCCGAAGACCACCGCGTCATACGTCCGCTCCGGGCGCCAGGTGAACAGGTCGGCCAGGACATAGGTGACGCGCTCACTTGCCACCTTGGCCCGGTTGATCGCGATCATTTCGGGCGAGGTGTCAACCGTCGTGATCGACCGGGCCGTCCGCGCCAAGCGCTCCGTCCAGATGCCGGTGCCCGGCGCCAATTCCAGCACATCGCCGGTGATCTGTAGGGCGTCAAGCGCCGCGAAGACCTCCTCGGCGTCGGCGAACCAGCGCGCGTTCGCGTCCGGGCCGCGGTCGTAACGGCCTCGCCGGTAAAACCACTCGTCGTACTCCGCCGCGCGGGCGCGGTAATAGTCGCGCATGTCGTGCAGCGTTTGCTCCGAAACGATGTCCCTCATACGTGTCGCTACTCCTACCAGTAATAAAGGCGCTGCAACCACCATTCGCCCGCGGGTTGGAAGCCGAGTTTGGCGTAGACCCGCGCCGCGGGCTTGTTGGCGGGCAGGTAAAAGAGGCCGATCTGCGCGATGCCGCGGGCGAACAGGTCCGAGCAGAGTCCATGCACGCAGCGCGCCGACAGCCCGTGGTTGCGATAGTCCTTCACGGTCGCCACGCCGCCGATCATGGCCGCCTGCGGTGTTTCCGCGCTGCTCATGGCCGCCGAGACGACGATGCCGTCCTGCTCGATCAGGTAGAGGGTGCGCTGCGTGATCTGCTCGCTCAGGCGGGCACGCCAGGCTGCGCGCGTGGGTAGCCGGGCCAGGCTGTAAAAGCCGCGGATATAGAAGTCGATCAGGGGTTCCATGTCGTCGAGCGTGGCGCGGCGGGCGGGCGGTCCGCCGGTGGGCGGCGGGCGTAGATCACCAGGCTGCAACTTCTCGAAGGGGCAGTGGTCGCCCTCGCCCACGGCGGGGGGCTGCAAGTGGGCCAGCAACGGCTCTACAACGGGCCGTGGCCCGCTCAACAAATCGACGCCCAGATCGGACAGCGTGGCGGCCAGGGCGGCGGCCTGATCGGGCGTTTCCCAGACGCTCCAGGCGATACCCTGATGCGCCACCACGGCGGCGCCCAGGGTGGGAGTCCCGTTTGCGGGCGGGGCGGGGCAGCCAAATGCGCGCATCCCGCCTTCGCCCAGGCCGCGCCAACCGAGATGGCTGCGCGCATAGACACCGCCCATAGGCCGGGTCGCCAGCAGCGCATCCAGGGCAGTATGATCGGCAGGCGTCAAGGGACGCGCGGACGGGGACATGCCTTCATCATAGCAAACCCCGCGCCCCACGGCAAGCGAGTGCTGAGTGCTCAGTGCTGAGTGCTGAGTCAAGACGGGTGTTGAGTATAGGATAGTCAGCGACGAATGATTAGTGATCACGCCGGCATCGCGGAATCTACGTCTCCACTCAG
>JAICKM010000672.1 GCA_025927935.1 Chloroflexia bacterium
ATAAAGTTCACTCGATAGTCTGTCCAGTGGTCCTTGTCACTCTGAGCGCAGCCAAGAGTCTCGGCACGGGCGGGTCCAGGACGAGATTCTACGCTGCGCTCAGAATGACAATTTGTGCTTGGACGCGCCGAGATTCTTCGCTCCGCTCAGAATGACATTGGGGCGGGCGGGGCCGAGATTCTTCGCTCAGAATGACAATCGGGTAGGGCGTGTTATTCACGCGCCCCGGCGTCACGCATGGCGGCGTCCAGGGGTAGCGCGCGGCCCGCGGCGCGGGCGCGGGCGAAGGCCGCGGGGTCCAGCGCGGCGCGCGCCATCGCCAGGGCGTATTCGTAGGGCAGGGCGTCATCCACTTCCAATGTGACGCCGATGGCATCCAGCAGGGCCTCTGCCGCGCCCAGCAGCCGGGCGCCCCGCTCGGCATTCCCGCCGCCGATGGCAGCCCCGCCCAACCCCACCAGGGAGATGGCAATGCCCCACTTATCCTCCAGTTCCCAGCGTAGCGCCAGCCCTTCCCGATGCAGATCGCGCGCCCGCGCATAATCGCCCTGCATCAGGGCCACATTGCCCAGGTTATTAAGCCGGATGGCGAGATTAAACTTATCGCCCAGGTCGCGCAGCAACGCGATGCTTTCCTCATACAGGGCGCGGGCCGCCGCATAATCGCCCTCGACGAAGGCTATTGTGCCCAGGTTGCCAATGGTCACCGCCAGATGCTGATTGTCGCCCAATTCCCGGCTGATGCCCAGGCTTTCCTCATATAGGCGGCGCGCGAAAGCGCGGTCGTCCTGGTTCCAGCCGACAATGCCCAGGCGGTTGAGCGCGATGGCGATGTCCTTCTTGTGCCCCAGTTCCCGGTAGAGCGCCAGGCTCTCCTCGCACAGCACGCGGGCACCGGGATAATCGCCCTGGGCGCGGGCCAGATCCCCCGCGGCCCGCAGCGCTTTGGCCCGGCACACCTTCACCCGCAACACCTCCTGGGCGGAGCCGGTGAGGGCGGACCCCGGCGGCAGCGCCAGCACGGCGGCCAGCGCCGCCCGCCCCTCGCTGTAGTAGCCGCGAATATACCAGAACCGCGACAAGGCCGCCCCCAGGCGTAAGGCCAGTTCGACCTGGGCGTGCTCCTGCGTCCAGCGCAGGGCAGCCCGCAGATTGTCATGCTCCCGTTCGAGCCGCACCAGCCACTGATCTTGCGCTTCCCCGATCAAGCCGGTCTCGGCCAGTTCAGCCAGTTCGAGATAATAGGCCGCATGATCTTGCCGGACCCGGGTCTGCTCCTCCGGCACGGCCGCCAGTTTTTCCGCCGCATACTGGCGCAGCACGTCGTGGACCTGGAAGCGCCCGGCGCTGTCTTGCCGCACCAGCGATTTATCCACGAGCGACAAGAGGGCGCGCAGCGCGGCCCCGGCCACTCGCTCGGCAGCCTCCGCGTCCCACCCCCCGCTGAACACGGCCATGCCGCGAAAGACCCGCTGTTCCGTGGCCGACAGCAACTGCCAGGAGTGGTCGAACACGGCGCGCAGGCTGCTATGCTGGGGCGCGATGTCCGCCGCCGCGCTGGCGAGGAAGTCGAGGTTGGCGCGAATGGCGGTGGCGATGCGGGCGGGCGGGACATGGCGCACCCAGGCCGCCGCCAGCACGATGCCCAGCGGCAGCCCGGCCACCAGCCGGCAGATCTCCACCACCCCCGGCGCCGTCTCCGGCGACAACACGAACGCCGGGTGCGCCTGCTGCGCACGCTCGACGAACAACTGCACGGCGCCCGACGCCAGCAGCGTGGTCGGCTCCGGCAGGGCCGCAACCCCGCCGCGGCGCACCGGTCCCCGCTGGGGTGCGGCTTCCATGGCCGGCACTGCGTCCGGCAGCGGCAGGCCCGCCAGGTCCAGCAGGAATTCGGCTTGCAGCCCCAGCCGCGCGCGCGACGTGACCAGCAGGGTAATCCGCGGAGCGCGCTGCAAGACGGCCAGCAGCAGGTCGGTGGCCGCGCGGCTTTGCAACTGTTCGAAATTGTCGAGTACCAGCAGCACTTCTTTGTCGCGCAGATAGCCGGCCAGTTGCGCCACCGGGTTTTCCGCCGTCTCGAACCGCAAGCCCACCGCCTGCGCGATGCTCAACGGGATCAGGTCCGGATCGGTCAGGGCCGCCAGGGCCACCCAGTAGACACCGCCGGCGAACGCGCCCACCTGCTCGGCGGCGGCCCGCAAGGCCAGCCGGGTCTTGCCCACGCCACCGGGGCCAATCAGGGTGATCAGGCGGTAATCGGGGCTATCCAGCCGTTCGATGATCAGCCGTAGCTCGGCGTCCCGCCCGATGAAGGGGGTCAGCGGCTGGGGCAAATTGTTTAGGGCATTGGGCGTGGCGGTTGCGCTTGTGTCGCCCGGCAGATCGCCCGCACGCAGCCGGTTGTAGAGCGCGGTGGTCTCGGCGCTCGGTTCGGCGTTCAGTTCGCCGGCCAGGGCGGTGCGGCAGGCCACATACTGGGCCAGCGCCGCGCTGCGCTGGTCGCTGCGCGCCAGCAGGCGCATGGCCTGCCGGTGGGCTTCCTCGCGCCAGGGTTCCAGTTCTAATTGCCGGAAGGTGTATTCCAGGGCCGGCGCGATCTCGGCGCGGCCCTCGTGGTAGGCGGCCAGGCGGCCCAGGGTCTGCACCGCCGCGCGGTGCAACCGCTCGCGCGTGAGCACCAGCCATTCCTCGAACGCGGCACAATCGCCCAGGTGGAAGCCCATCAGCAGCCCGCCCTGGTAGCACGCGGCAGCCTGGGCCAGGCGCGCATGGCAGGTCGCGCAGCGCTCGACGTGGCGGTGGCGGTGCGCCGCGCAGGCCGCCATCAGCCCGCTAAAAACCCCGACATCCACCGCGACATCGGCGGCGGGGTCGATCTGCACCGTCTTGAGGGTCACTTGCAGGAAGCCCGGCGTGCCGTCCTCCTCGCCCAAGGCCTGGCGTAGTTTGAACAGGGAGTTGCGCAGGTTGCGGCGGGCGGCGTCGTCCGGTAGTTCGGGCCACAGCAGGCCGGCCAGGGCTTCCCGCGCGTGCGGGCGCCCCGCCTCGACGGCCAGGTAGGCCAGCAGGGCGCGCGTCTTATCGGTATCGAATCCGGCCACCGGCGTGCCGTCCACGGCTGCCTGGAAGCCACCAAACAATGAAAGGGTCAAACGAGCCATGCTGGAGTCCTGGCGGGGTTGGGCCGGCGCCTGCGCTGTATGAGCACGTCTACCCACGCAGGCCGGAGCGGCCCGGTGGCAGGGAAAGGTGGATGCATTCCGCACGCTTACTACACGCTTACTATACGATAGTTCGCCCCATTTGACAACGGCGCGGCCCGGAGGCTCCCGCCGCCGGCTACTCTTACGAAGGCCGCCTGCACGGCCTGGCGGGGCCGGGCGCGCCCGCCGCCGCGATTCAACGGTTTTTCAACACCTCTCCTGTATGATGGGCGGCAAGCGCAGGATCTGCGCTGCCGTGAAGCCGGAGAGCATGTGCGGCGTTTCGAGCCGTCGCACCGGGAGGGAGCCGCCGTGATAAGCAGCCACGAGGACGCGCGTCCTGAGTACCTGTCCTACCTGCTGCGCCTGTGGCACACGCACAGCGGGGGCGACCCGGTGTGGCGAGTCGCGCTGGAAGACCCGCTCACCCAGCAGGTGGTGCGCTTCGATAATCTGCCCGGCCTGTTCGCTTTCCTGCGCACCCAGACGGGGGAGGGGATGGCGGCAGACCACGCGGCGGTGACATCGACTCAAGACGAGGAAAGGAGCATGAGCTAATGAAACAGCAGGCACGTTTCCGCCCCCTGGGGCGCGGAGGTTTGATGGGCCTGGTGGCCCTGGGGGTCATGTTGCTGTTGGGCGGCGCGGCGGCGGGCGGAACCCCCGTGGCGGGCGCGCCCGCCTCGCGCCCGCCGCCGCCAGGCTGCAACATCTGTAACTTGAGCTTCAGCAGCGTCACCAGCGTCTGCGGCACCGACGGCAG
>JAICKM010000939.1 GCA_025927935.1 Chloroflexia bacterium
AGAGGACCGTCAGCACATCGGGGCCGGCTTCGCCGGTGGTGATAAGTGTCGCCGTCGGCTCGGCGGCGGCGGGCGCGGCGGGTGTATCCGTAGCTGCCGCGGCGGCAGCGGGCGTATCGGTGGCTGCCCCGGCGGGCGCCGTGGTCTTGGTGGCTGCCGCGGCAGCGGGTGCCGTGGTGTCGGTCGGCGCGGCGGCGGGGACCGACGTTGCGGTCGGGGTTTCGCCCCCGCAGGCGGATAATAAGAACGCGCAAATCATGAAAAGCGACAGTAGCCATTTTCGACGGTTCATTTGTTTTCTTTCCTCCTCATTGCGGTGAGTAACTGTGTACCGAGCTAGTCATCGCCGGGACTAGGGTTACTGCTAACATGCACCACCTTTCTTGGATCGCAACGGGGCGGGACCCAACGCCCCGCGCGGATAGCCATGCCTGGCGCGTATAAGAGGCGAGTGTAGCACTGATCAGTCCGCCTGTCAACGATAGCGGAGACACGGGTAAGCTTAAAGCTAGGCCGTAGCCCCGACCGCCGCGACGAGGGCGTCGGTCACTTCGCGCGTGCCGCCGCTGCCGCCAAGGTCTTTGGTGAGGGTCGTGCCCGCGCGCACGACCTGGGCGAGCGCCGCCATCACCAGGCGGGCGGCCTCGGGCTGGCCCAACTGGTCGAGCAGCATCACCCCTGCCCAGACGGTCGCCATGGGGTTGGCGCGGTTCTGCCCGGCGATGTCGGGCGCCGAGCCATGCACCGGCTCGAACATCGAGGGGTAGCGCTTCTCCGGGTTGATGTTGCCGCTCGCGGGCAGGCCCAGGCTGCCCTGCAACGCGCCGCCCAGGTCGGTCAGGATGTCGCCGAACAGGTTGGAGGCGACGACGACATCGAGCGTCTCCGGGTTGAGGATCATGCGCGCGCTCAGCGCGTCCACCAGGTAGGAGCGCACCTCCACGTCGGGATAATCGCGGGCCACCGCGTTGACTACCTCGTCCCAGAAGACCATGCTGTAGTTGAACGAGTTGCTCTTGGTCGCGCTCGCCAGCCGCTTGCCCCGTTCGCGGGCGCGGTCGAAGGCATAACGGACGATGCGCTCGGTGCCGTGCCGGGTGAAGATGGCCGTCTGGGTCGCCACTTCGTCGGACGCGCCGGGATGCAGCCGCCCGCCGTGCCCGGAATATTCGCCCTCGGTGTTCTCGCGAACGAAGAGCATGTCGATGTCCGCCGGGCCTTTGTCGCGCAACGGCCCGCGCAAGCCAGGCAGCAGCTTGATCGGGCGCAGGTTCACGTACTGGTCAAAGCCCTGGCGGATCGGCAGCAGCAAGCCCCACAGCGACACATGATCGGGCACGCCGGGATAGCCCACCGCGCCCAGATAGATCGCGTCGAAATCGGCCAGTTGTCGCAAGCCGTCGCGGTCCATCATCATGCCGGTGCGCTGGTAGAACTCGCAGCTCCAGGGGAATTCCTGGGTAGTCAGCGTGAAGGCGCCGGTGACTTGGGCGGCGCGATTCAACACGCGCAACCCGGCCGGGATCACTTCCCGGCCCACGCCGTCGCCGGGAATAAGTGCGATACGATAGGTGGTCGTCATGGGGCTGTTTCCTCCAGGCGGCGAGCCGCGCCGCCCAAGCAGTCTGAAGTGGCGCCAGCATAGCACAGCCATCCCCCGGCGTCAACTACCCTGACGCGTCCAAGTATTCACTGCTGAGGCGCCGAGGACGCAGAGATCGTTAGGATTAGTCTCCTTTATGGGCCTGGTTTGCTCAGGCGCATGTCCGCCATTAGCCGCCAGGCTCGAATAATCTCTACACTTAGCGCGATCATATCGCAATCTCTGCGCTCTCTACGCCTCGGCGGTGAATATCATAGGACGCTTGACTACCCTACCGCGCGGTGATACACTGAGCGCACTCTTCCCAACCGAGGATAACCGGATGTTGCACGGCGCCCGTCGGACAGGCGCGGCGCCGGCCATGCCGCTGCTGGACGGCGGCCAGTGAAAGGCATATAAGCCCATGAACCCACCCGAACTACGTATGCGTCCCCAGGCTCTCGCCGCCGATACGGACGGCGTGCTGGTCGAGACCACACCCGCCACTGCGGGCTGGGAATACCTGAGCTTCCAAGTGCGCCGCGTTGTGCCGGGCGCGCCCTGGATCGGCAACACCGGCGATCAGGAAGCCGCGCTGGTCCTCGTGGGCGGGCGAATCACATTGCGGGCGGGCGATGAGACCTGGGCAATGGGCGAGCGCGCGAATCCCTTCGCGGGCTTGCCCTGGAGCGCCTACCTGCCGCCACGCACAGCCTTCACCATCGACGCCACCGAACCCGCCGATGTGGCCTGGTCCCAGGCGCCCGCCGAGGGCCGTTATCCGGCCCGCCTGATCCGGCCCGCCGACGTGCGGGTCGAGGATCGCGGCGTGGGGTCCACGGCGCGCACCGTGCGCCACATGCTGCCGCCCGA
>JAICKM010000856.1 GCA_025927935.1 Chloroflexia bacterium
GCCGAAGGCGAAGTCGCCCAGGGCGATGGGCAGGGTGCGGCGGACCCCGACGGCGAGGCCCGCCCGCGTGAAGGTGACGGGGGGATTCATGCGACCACACCCCGCCGGGCCAGCCAGGCTTCCAGCAGCGGGATATGCTCGTGGTAGTGCTCGTAGGTGTTGCCGGCCACCGGCTCCAGCAGCGGCTGCTCCTTCGTCCAACCCGACCGATTGGGTTCGCTCAGGGCGTCCTCCGGCAGCGCCTCGATGGCGGCGACCAGGCCGTCGAAAGTGGCCCGCGCCTGGGCCAATACCTCGGCCAGGGATTGCGTGCGCGCAGCCTCGAAGATAAGGGCGTTGCGCGCGTCCACGTCCAGGCCGCGGGCCGCGGCGGGGATGGCGGGGGAGATGTAGGGGTCGCGCTCGCCGCGGGCCACGGCGCGCAACTGGTCGGCGGTCCACTCTTCGTAGGCGGCGATGTGCGCGATCACGTCCTTGACCGACCAGTCGCCCTCCACGCCGGGTTCGGTCAGGTGCGCCTCGCCCACCTGGGCGACCAGCGCCTCCCAGGCCGCGCGTTCGGTCTTCAAGTTGTGCAGCAGGGTCGCTTTATCCTTCGGGCTTTCCATTGGCGTGCTCCTCCAACATATGGTAATCCCAGGCGCCGGACAAGGTGCGGGCGCCTGGGATGGCTCGGAATAAGTTGGTTACGCTACACAATCGTTCGGTTGCCCAGGCGGTATGCGTGCGCTATCCGCATCATGGGGTGGGGCTAATCGCGCGGCAGGTCATAGGGATCGCCGTGCATCGTCAGCCAGTTCTGGACCCACTCCCGGCGCTGTTCGGTCGCCTGCAAACGCCGCAAATGCGCGACGTGTTGTTCGAGGAGGTCGGTGTCAGGTGGCACGGTGCGCGACGTATGCATCCGGCGTTCGACGGTGATCTGCCACCTGGCGACAATCAACTGCATTCTCAGCCTCCTTTATGCGGGACCCTGGCCCGGCCTAGGCGCTGTAGCCGCGCCAGGCTTTGCGCCGGTCCCACTCAGGGTCATTGACGCCTTCTCGGCTGTCTGTACCCCACCGCGTGGCCGCGAAGCTAAGCAGCACCAGCACTGCGACGATAAGTAATAGTTCCATGGATGGCCTCCTTGCCTTGACTCTTACTGTATAACCGTCTATAATTGTCTTAACGGTTACATAGGCATTATAGCCGTTCCTATCTAACCTGTCAAGGACCAATTGGTGGTTATAGTCTAGGACTATAGAAGGAGATCCGATGAACAAATCCGCCCCGGATCCGACTCAGTTGAAGCTGATCGGTGGGCGGCCCTGCCTCGATTTTGTGAATACCGTGGGCAGTCGCATGAGCCAGACCGGCGAGTCGTTTGAATGGCTGACCAGCTATGAGGGGCTGCTGGCCTGGTGCCGGCACGCGGGTGTTTTGTCCGCCGATGCGGTGGCGACTCTGCTCGAACAGGCCGAGAGCCGGCCGGACGAGGCCGCCGCCGTGCTGGCGCGCGCCCAGGAGTTACGCGAGGCGCTTTTCCGTATCTTCGTCGCCGTGGCCGGGGAGCGGGACCCGGCTCCCGCCGATCTGGCGATCCTCAACGCCGTGCTGGCCGCGACCCTGTGCCGGCGGCAGCTTGTCCCGACCGCCGAGGGCTTCGCCTGGACCTGGGCCGACTCGCCCGGCGCGCTGGACTGCATGCTCGGCCCGCTGGCCGAGTCGGCGGCCGCGGTGCTTACGTCCGCCGACGTGGCGCGGGTGCGCCAGTGCGGCGACGACGAGTGCGCGTGGATGTTCGTGGACACCAGCCGCAACCACAGCCGCCGCTGGTGCGACATGGAAGACTGCGGCAACCGGGCCAAGGCGCGCCGCCACTTCCACCGCGTTCGCGAGAGCAGCGCCGCCGGCGCCTAACCAACCTCTCCCCCGGCCCCTCCCCGCCGCGGGGAGGGAAGTGACTTTTCTCGCGACGGCGATTCTCCCCTTCCCGCCGCGGGAAGGGGGGCAGGGGGGTTAGGTTGGCCCCTGGCCCGATTGCCGCGATTTGGCGTATAATGCCGGTACATGTGCCTGCGGGCACCTGGAATTGCCTATCCCCAGGAGGAGCTATGAACTCGACCACGAACGAAATACCCCAGGACTTGCTCGATATTCTGGTCTGCCCTGTCGATCACGCGAAGGTGACGCTGGAGGGCGAGGAACTGGTGTGCGCCGAATGCGGCCGCGCCTACCCGGTGCGCGACGGCATCCCGGTGATGCTGGTGGAGGAAGCCCGCCAGACCCACGAGGGTGCGGCAGACGCGCCGCCTGACACCAGCGGCCGCACGCCGGGCGCCGCCGATGCCGCCCAATAGCGGCGTTGTCTTTTTCTATCCGCGGCTGAAAAAACTGACCGGCGCCGAGCGGCTGATCCTGAAGCTGGCCGGCTACGTGAGCCGGACAGGGATGCCGGTGACGCTGCTGACGCACCGGCTGGCCGCCGCCTGCCGCCCCGACCTGGCGCCCCAGGTGCGCCTGCGCCAGACCGGGCGGCGGCTGGAGTGGACAGGCCGTCACTACGCCGACGCCGCGCTGGAATACCTGCTCGGCCCCTGGCTCCTGCGCGCGCTGCCGCCGCTGCGCGAGGTGCAGGGCCTGGTCTTTTTCGGCCCGCCCAGCCTGCCCGCGCTGTGGTGGGCCAAGCGGGTGCTGCTGCCCTGGCGCGGGCGGCGCGATATTCCCTGCCTCTATTTCTGTTTTGAGCCGCCGCGCGTCATCTACAGCGACACGGCGGCGATCAGCCGCCGGCTCGGCCCGGCGGGGTTCGCGCTGCGGATGCTGGCGCGCGTCTATAAGGGTATCGACCGGCGCATGGTCGCCGCC
>JAICKM010000213.1 GCA_025927935.1 Chloroflexia bacterium
CGCACAAAAAGAGGCCAGACCCACGGGTCCGGCCTCAATGGTTCTAGAGTCAGGGTATCGGGCAGATACCCAGCGCCCTAGTAGCGGCGGGAGCCGCCGCCGCGGGAGCCGCCGCCACGGCTGCCGCCGCCCATCTGGCTGAAGCAATCCGAGCAGTACACGGGGCGGTCGCCGGTGGGGACGAAGGGTACCTCGGTTTCCTTGCCGCAGTTCGAGCAGGTGACCTGGGTCATCTGGCGCGGGGCGCGCTCACGCCCGTAGCCGCCGCCATTCCCATAGCTGCTGCCGCCGCCGTAGCCACCGCCACTGCTATAGCTGTCGCCGCTGGCGCGGGCGGCCTTCTTGGCTGCGCGGCAGTCGGGGCAGCGCTGCGGCTCGGTATAGCCACGGCTGCTGTAGAACTCCTGCTCGCCGGCAGTAAATGTAAAGCTCTGGCCGCAATCGCGGCACACCAGGGTCTTGTCCACGGATGTCTTTCTCCTCAGTGGGACTAAATGAAATGAACGTCTAAAGTGGGAATACCTTTGATGACCTTACCACTCTGTCCTGAAGCTGGTCTGAGGAGACAAGACTCGGGAATCGTACCGGGGGTCGATCAATATGAACTCCAACCTCATGCCTATTATATGCCGGTTCTCGACAAATAGCAATATGGTAGACATACCGAGATCGCGACATTTGCCCGCAACATTCACCAGGCCCTGTGTCACTCTGAGCGCAGCGAAGAGTCTCGGCGCGTGGGTCGCCAGGACGAGATGCTTCACTGCGCTCAGCATGACAACGAAGACTAGAAACACTACGCCATCACGCCCCGGCAACCGCGGCTATTCGTAACGCAGGGCCACTATGGGGTCGAGCCGCGCCGCGCGGCGGGCCGGGTAGATGCCGAAGAAGAGACCGACCGCCAGCGAGAAGCCCGTCGCCAGCAAGGCTGCACCGGGCGTGACCACGGGGGTCAGCGTGCCGGTGAGACTGACCAGGGAGGCCAGCCCCATGCCGAGCGCGATGCCCATGAGGCCACCGCTGAGGCTGATCAGAACAGCCTCGATCAAGAACTGGCGCAGGATATCGCCTTGCTGGGCGCCCACGGCTTTGCGGATGCCGATCTCGCGCGTGCGTTCGGTGACGGAGACCAGCATGATATTCATGATGCCGATGCCACCCACCAGCAGCGAGATCCCGGCGATGGCGCCCAGGAAGAGCGTCAGGATCGCCACGACGCCGTTCAGCGTCGCCAGTAAGTCGGCCTGGTTGACCACGGTGAAGTCGTTGGCGGCGGTGGGCAGCCGGTGCCGGGTGCGCAGTAATTCGGTGACGGCATCCTGGGCCACCGTCATGTTGTCCTTGTCGTCCACCTGCACATAGATCGTGTTCACGTTGTGCCCGGCGATGGCCGCCTGCCGCCCGCCGAACAGTTTGCGCTGCGCGGTTGTCACCGGGATATACACGCCGTCGTCGAGCGAGCCGAAGCCGGCCCCGCCTTTCAGTTGTGCCACCCCGACGACGCGGAACGCCAGGCGATTGATACGAATCGATTGGCCCAACGGGTCGGCGCCCTCGAACAGGCCGGAGGCCACGTTCGCCCCGATCACCGCGACATTGGTCGCGGCGCTGATGTCACCGGTCGTGAACCAGGCGCCGGAGGCCAGGGGCAGGTTGCGGATCTCGCCGAATTCAGGCGTCGTGCCGCTGATGGTATAGGTGTTGTTCTGGCCGCCATAGACCACGCTGGCCTGGCGCTGCACTTCGGGCGCCACCAGGATGCAGTAGGGGCAATCGCCCGAATTGGCGATGGCCTGGGCGTCTTCCAGGGTCAGCGTCTGGGCCGTACCGCTGCCGCTGCGCACGCCGCCCTGGTTGAACGAGCCGGGCACGACGGCCAGCAGGTTCGTGCCGGTGCTGGTGAGCGCGCCGGTAATCGAGTCCTGGGCGCCCTGCCCGATTGCCATCAGCGCGACCACCGCCGCCACGCCGATGATGATACCCAGCATGGTCAGCAGGCTGCGTAGCTTATTGGCGAGCAGGCTGGCCCAGGCCACGCTCAGACTTTCCCTAAAGGTCATGCCCCGCTCCCTAACTGCAACAGCACAGGCGCAGCCCGCTGAGGCCGCCGGGCCGCCAGGCGCCCGGCGGTCCAGTTATTGGCCGTAGCGGCGCGCATACTCCTGCACGCCCAGCAGCCCCAACAGCACCTCGCTATTGGTCCCGGCATACTCCGGGTGATACTCCAGACGGTTCCGCTCACAGTATTGTACCAGATAGACCTTTCCATCCGAAGGGCTACGCTCCTGGAACGCCTCGCTCAACGGGTAGCCGAACACCGGCAGCCCGCCGTGGCTTTCCCAGTAGCCGCGCAGGGCCGGAGCCAGCGTGTGGCCGGTCTCCGGGAAGAAGCGCCCGCCCCCGGTCGCACGGGCCGTACGCTGGAAAGGCGCTTCGCCCGTCGCCGCGCGGGCATCGGCCATATCGGCGCCGAGCCGGCCCAGTAAGACTTCGGATGGCGTGCCCTTGTATTCGAGATGCCACTCCAGGCGGGCGCGCTCGGTGTACTGGACCGTGCGGCCGTCTTCGATCAGTTCGTCGGTGATCGGGAAGCCGAATTGCACCAACCCGCCGTGCGTCTCCCAGTAGGTGCGGAAGATGCCGTGCAGGCAATGGCCGGTCTCGCTGAAACAGCGGGATGCGCCGGGCAGGATGGGTGCCTTGCGTGCGATGGGCGCCCAGATGGTCAACTCGCTATGCTCGTCGTAGTCGGCGATATGTACGGCGGCTCCGCCCGCGGCGGGCACGCGCCAGATGCCGGTGGGGCTGATGAACAGCACGGCGCTGCCGTCGGGCGCCCAGCGCGGATAGGGCAGGTCCTCTTGCACCGGCGAGAGCATGGTGGGCGTGCCTCCGGCGACGGGGATGGCCCAGAGATCCCAGATGCCGCCATGCAGGAGCGGCGCGGCGAGGCTGAAGGTCCGCAGCGGCGGCGCGCTCAACGCCGTGCTGGCAAACACAATCGTCTTGCCGTCGGGCGACCAGGAGGGCGCATAAAAGGTGGCCGTCGTGCTGGCCGCGACCAGCAGCCGGTCGTTGCGCCCATCGACATCAGCCACCGACAAGCCTTGCTCCACGCTGCCGTCCGAGTTGATCGTCTGCTGGATATAGACGATACGCTTGCCGTCGGGCGAGACATCGGGCATAAGCGCGCCGGCCAGCACGGGCGTGCGCCGTCCGCTCGCCAGGTCCACACGTGACACGTCCCAGGTGTCGCCCAGGTCTACGCCCTGGAAGGTCAGCGGGCGCGACTCGGAGACATACAGGGTGCCGTCGGCGCCGAACACCGGATAGCCGAGGGAGTGGCCCGGCGTGGGCGTGCTCACGGCACGGGGATCGGTGCCGTCAGGGTTGATGACCCAGAGTTCGGGGCCTCTGTCGATGGTGCCCCGGTCGCGGATAAAGGCGATGCGCCGCCCGTCGGGCGCCCAGGCCGGCTGCGAGGCGTTGCCCGGGTGGCCGTAATAGGTGACGGCCTGCTCGCGGCGCAGGTCGAGCGAGCGCAGCCAGAGGTTGCCGCCATGCACGTAGACCAGGCCGCGCGTGAGCGGACCGTCCCCGGCCACGACAGTGCCGTGCAGGTTCAAGGTGAAGGTTTGCGGGCCGGAGGTATTCGCCGCCCGTGCGATCACCTGGATGCCGTAGGTGCCGGGCACCGGCGGCGCCGCCGCGCGCCCGACCCAGGTGTTTTGCTGCGGGCGTAGGTCCTGGGCGGGCAAGGGGCTGCCCGCCCACGGTACCGGGCGCCCGTCCGCGCCCAGCCATTGCCAGGAGGCCAGCAGCACGTTCTGATCGAACTGCACGGTGAGCGTCACCGGCGCGGCCACCGGCCAGGAGCTACCGGGCGCCAGGCCCGCGCTGACCACGCCCAAGCGCGCGGGTGCCGCCGCGGCGGGGCGGGCGATCAGCGATAGATAAATACCACCGGCCAGCACGATGAGCGCAAGCAGCAAGAGCCGGTTGAGTCGCATGCAGGGTCCTTTCAGGTATAGAGCGGGCGTTCGCCTTGCTCGGGTAACGGCACGCGCGGATACGCCGGCTGATGCTCCGGTGCGCCCGCCGGGAAGAGGATGGTCCGGCCCGGCCTCCCGCGGGTGTAGAGCCAGATCGCGCCCGCCGCCAGGGCCAGGGCCACCAGGACGAACGCGCTGGCTTCGGGGCCGAATTCGCCACCGGTGGCCCAGGCCGGGGCATTCGGGTCAATCGCCAGATGCAGCGCCGACGACGGGGGGATGCCACTGTCGGGGTAGCCGTAGAGCGAAGTCTCGGCCCAATCCCAGCTTAGATGGAAAGCGATGGGCAGCCAGAGTGCCCCGGTGCGATAGAGCGCGAACAGAAAGACGATTCCGGCCAGGCCCACGCCGAGCAACGCGATGGGAGTGGCGCCGGGGTTCAGACCATGCAGGAGCGCGAAGATCACCGCGCTGATCGCCGCCGCGCCGGGGATGCCCAGCACCCGCGCCAGGAGGGCGAACAGGCAGCCGCGCGTGCTCAGTTCCTCAAACAGAGCCACAAGGAGGAAGAACACCGCGCCCAGCGCCAGGCTGCCCAGCAGTTCGGCCAGGGGCGCAACGCCGGTAATGCGATCCCAGCCGCCGATTAACCCGGCGACCAGGAAGATGCCCACGGCCAACGGCCCCAGCGCCAGGCCAAAAGCCGCATCGCGCAAGACGTAGCGCGCGCCCGGCCCTGCCGTGATCAGCCCCACCGCCGGGAAGCCCGGCACGCGCCACGTCAGGGTGAGCGCGACGAGCGCCAGCAGCACGCTGAGCGTCTCGATGGCCTGCAACGGCAGCATCGCCAGAAGATCGCCGGTGGTAGGTATGCTCAGCGCCACGGGCGCCGCGATGAGGCTGAAGGCGATCAGCAGCAACAGCGATTCCAGGATCCACGCGCCGAAGGCCAGCGCCAGTTGCCCGCGATGTGGCAGCCGGCGCACCGGCCTGCCCGTGGCCCACAGCAGCGCCACGCTGCCAATCCCGATCACGACCCCGGCGAGCGCCGCCAGGATCCAGAAGGGTCCAACGATACCTTGCAAAACGTCCTCATTTCGATTAAGGTAGTCAGGCTATGACCGACCAACCCGATCCCGGCCCCGCGCCCGCGACTCTTGACGCGAAATTACGCCTGCTGTACCGGGTCTATGAATATCTGCGTGACGCCGATCTGACGACCGAGTCGAGCACGGCCCGGCTGCTCCACCCACCGGAGGCGGTCCGCCTACGTGCCCGACTGGCCGACGAACTGGCGGAACTGGCGGGCGCCGCCGACGGCACGCACCACCACCACGGCCTGCCGGACGACGCCATCCTGGAGGCCAGCCAGGTCTGCTACTGGACCTTCCTGATCGCCGTCGCGGCGCGGCTGCCCTACGACGAACTGCGCCCGCAGGAATGCCTGGCATTAGCCGTGCCCACCCTGCCGGGCGAGGCGGCGGCGCTGGGCCAGATCCTGGCCCTCGGCATCCGCGGCGGATCCGGCCCGGTACCGCCCGCCGATCTGCGCGCCGCTTTGCGCCAGGTGGGGTTGATCTGCGGCGCGTTGGATATCGACCCGGCGGCGCCGGTCGATTACGACCTGGCGCAGATGCGAACGCGCCCTTACCTGGTCGCGTTCTTTCAGGGCAGCGCCACGTAAGACCGGGCGCGCCCGGCGAAGCGCACCACCCGGTGGTAGCCGACTTCGCGCAGCAGATCCAGCGCCTCGGCGAAGGCATAGCCCACCAGGTGGGGCGCGTGCGCGTCGGAACCGAGCGTGACAGGCACGCCCGCCCGGTAGAGCGCCCGCAGGAGATCGACCTGCGGGTAGATCTCGGCCACCGGCTTGAGCAGCCCCGCCGTGTTCACCTCCACACAGACCCCGCTCTCGGCCATCGTGCGGGCCACGCCCGCATAGAGCGGGCCGAGGTCCCGCGTGGCCCGGTGGCCGAACTTCTTCACCAGGTCGAGATGAGCCATGATGTCGAACAGCCCAGAATGAGCCGCCATTTCGACCGTGCTGAAATATTCCTCATACAGCACATCGATGTCGCGCCGGTTGTACTCGGCCACATAGCGCGGGTCGTCCATGCCCCAGGCACCCAGGAAATGCACGGAGCCATACACATAATCCCAGGGATGGGCGGCCAGAATCGCCCGCAACGCATCTTCGTGGCCGGGGATATAATCGGCCTCCAGGCCGAGCCGGATGGGCAGCGCGGGAAAGGCCCGGCGGGCCGCCGCCACCAGGTCGAAATACAGCGGCAAATTGCCCATCGGCATGGCGAGTTCGTGGTCGCGCTCGGCCTCCGGCAGCCAGTACAGGGGGATGTGCTCGGACACGCCGATCTCGTCCAGTTCGAGGGCGGCGGCGCGGGCGGCGTACTCGGCGGGCACGCCTTCGCCGTGGCCGCAGAGGTACGAGTGCATATGGTAATCATGGAGTCCGGGCAAAGAGCAGGAGATCCTTTCGCTTAAGGCGCGGGTTCGCGTTCCAACAGGCGCAAGAGCGCCTCCAGGCCCAGCACGTAGCTGTCCACGCCCAGGCCGCTGATCTGCCCCCGGCACACGGGCGCCAGCACAGAAGTGTGGCGGAAAGGCTCACGGGCGTAGACGTTGGACAGATGCACCTCGATGGTGGGCACGGCGGCCCCGGCCAGGGCATCGCGCAGGGCGTAGCTGTAGTGGGTGAAGGCGCCGGGATTGATCAGGATGCCGCTCATCCAACCGTAGGACTCCTGGATGGCATCGATCAGCGCGCCTTCATGGTTCGACTGGAGCGTGCGTAGCGTGGCGCGCTCACCTGCCGCCTGGGCCAGCAGCGCGTCGATCTCGGCCAGCGTGGTATGCCCGTACACCTTCGGCTCGCGGCGGCC
Source organism: Chloroflexia bacterium (assembly GCA_025927935.1). The sequence goes on from JAICKM010000213.1 coordinate 6,896, forward strand.
CAGCATATTCAGGTTCGGCCCGTGCAGGACCAGGATGTTATGCTTCATGCGTCCCCTCGCGTGGCGGCCAGCGCGGCGAGCACCTCGGCTTCCGGCACATCGTTCTCGACGTGTACGTCGCCGATGCCGCGCGCCAGCACGAAGCGCGGGCGGCCGTCGCGGCGCTTCTTATCGGTCGCCGTGGCCGCCAGCACCTGCTCCGGCGTCGTGCCGGGCGGCAAGCTACTGCCCCAGGTCAGCGGCAAGCGATAGGTACTCAACAGGCCGGCTGTTCGGGCGGTCAGGGTGGGAGGCGCCAGTCCCAGGCGCTCGGCCAGGTGCGCGGCCACCATCATGCCCTCGGCCACGCCGTAGCCGTGCTTGAGCGTGTAGTTGCTCAGGCGCTCGAAGGCGTGCCCGAAGGTATGCCCCAGGTTGAGCAGCGCGCGCTGGTTCTGCTCGTAGGGATCGGCTTCCACGATGCGCTTCTTGACTTCAATTGCCAGCCCCACCATCTCTTCGGACGGCGGGGCGCCGCGCTCCAGCAGATCGAGCAGCGGGGAACTACCGTAGGCCCCCGCCGGGCCGCGATTCCAGGGACCGTCGAGGATAGCCGCCTTCACGATCTCGGCCATGCCGTTGGCGACCTCGTCGGGCGGCAGCGTCGCCAGGGTCGCCAGGTCGGCGATCACGGCGGCGGGTTGCTTGAACACGCCGACCAGGTTTTTGCCCAGCGGGTGGTCGATGGCAACCTTGCCGCCGATGCTGGAGTCGACCATCGCCAGCAGGCTGGTCGGCGCCTGGACCACGGGCACGCCGCGCATATAGAGCGCCGCCGCCAGGCCCACGGTGTCGCCGACCACGCCCCCGCCCAAGGCCAGCACCCAGCCGCTGCGGTCCAGCCCGGTTTCGCCGAAACCGGAGATGAGCAGATCGAGGCTGGCCCAGTCCTTGTGCGCCTCCCCGGCGGGCATGGTGATCAGGGCCGGGTTCAGACCTGCGCGCTGCAGCATAGCCTGGACCGTTGCGGCGTGCAGCGGGCCGACATGGCTATCGGTTGCCACGGCAACCTGCTTGCCGGTATTGACGCCGTCGACCAGTTCTTCCCCATCGCGCAGGATGCCGGTGCCGATGCTAATGGGATATGTTCCCTCCGGGGTGCGGACGATGATATTCCGACTCACGGCGTTTCTCGCTCCTCTAATTGCGCTTTGTAGACGGCCAGCACCCGCTCGGTCACCGTGTCCACGTCCAGGCCGCTGGTATCCACCTGTAGCGGGATGGCGGCATAGGCGGCGGCACGCGCCGCCAGCAGCCGGGTCACGGCATCCTCCGGCTGATCGCCGAGCATAGGCCGTTTACCGTGCCCTTCGGCCAGCAGTCGCCCGGTCAGGGTCGCGGGGTCGGCGGTAAGGCAGACCACGATGCCGCATAGATGCAACGCATCCCGATTGGCTCGCGGCACCACCACGCCGCCACCGGTCGCCACGACTAGGCCCACGTCCGGCGGTAGGCTGCGGCAGAGATCGGCTTCGGCGGCGCGGAAGACGGCCTCCCCTTCCTCGGCGAAGATGCGCGAGACCGGACGGCCAAACCGCGCTTCCAGCACCGCATCGAAATCGAGGAACTGCCGGCCCAGGCGCGCGGCCACCCGGCGCCCTACGCTACTCTTGCCCGTGCCCATGAACCCGACCAGGATCAGGTTCGCATTGCGGCCCACTGCTGTCACGCGCATCTCCGTCCCACTTCGCCGGCCCGCTGCATTACGCTTGCCGTGCAGCAAGAGTCATGCGCACGCCGTATTTGGGCGAGAGCGTGATGGCCGAATGGGGCACCACTGGATGGCCCGGCGCCAGGCGCAGCCGGTAGCGCTGAGCCACGGTCGCCAGCACCAGCAGGGCTTCCTGCATGGCGTAATTGTGTCCAATGCAGCCCCGCGGCCCGGCGCCGAACGGCAGATAGGCCCCCGCTGGGCGGGCCGCGACCCGCTCCGGTGTGAAGCGCGTGGGGTCGAACCGCTCCGGGTTGTCCCAGAAGTCGGGGTGCCGGTGGGCCAGGTAGGGCGCGGGGAACATCATCGACCCGGCGGGGATATGGTAGCCGCCTATTTCGTCGTCGCCGATGGTGCCGCGCGGGATGGCCCAGACTGCCGGGTACAGGCGCATCGTCTCCTCGATCACCATGCGGGTGTAGGCCAGCTTCGGCAGATCGGCCACCGTGGGTGGGCGCCCGTGCAGCGGGGCGAGTTCAGCGTGGAGCGCTTCTTCCGCCGCCAGGTGCTGAGCCAGCAGATACCAGGCCCAGGTCAGCGTCTGCGCGATGGTCTCGTGCCCGGCGAAGAAGATGGTCATCACCTCGTCGCGCACCTGCCGCGGACTCATGCCCGCACCGTTGTCGGCGTCCCGCGCCGCCAGCAGCTTGTCCAGCAGATCGTCGTGGCGGGGGCCACCCTTACCGCGCTCGGCCATGATGCCATAGATGCGCCTTTCCAGCGTGCGGACGGCGCGCACCAGGCGCAGGTTGGCGGGCGTGGGCACGCGCAACGGGATGTCCACCGCCGCCGTGATGCGCGCGCCAACCAGGGGCACCGCTGTGGTGAATGCCTCCACCAGTTCCCGCGCCTCCGCGTCGAGATCGAGGCTGAACATAGTCCGGCCGATGATGTTGAAAGCCAGGCTCAACATCTCGACATTCGCGTCCAGTACGGCCCCACGTGCGCCGCTATGTGCCCAGCGGGCCAGCATAGCGTCGACCGATTCCGCGATGGCCCCGGCGTATTGAGGCACAGCCCTGGGCGTAAAG
>JAICKM010000661.1 GCA_025927935.1 Chloroflexia bacterium
ACCGCCGAGTTCGCCGCCGTGCGCCACGATAAGCGCCGCCTCCAGGCGTTCCACGACAAACTGGCCGCGCTCACCTTTCTCGACCCGGCCTGCGGCTGCGGCAACTTCCTCATCCTGGCCTACCGCGAGGTGCGCCTGCTCGAAATCGAGGTGCTCAAGGCGCTCTATCCCGGCGGCCAGCAGGCCCTGGACGTGGGCGACCTCTCGCGCATCAACGTCAACGCCTTCTACGGCATCGAGGTCGAGGAGTTCCCGGCCCGCATCGCCGAGGTGGCCCTCTGGCTGATGGACCACCAGATGAACATGCGGCTGTCGGAGACGTTCGGGCGCTACTACGTGCGCATCCCCCTGCGCGCCGCCGCCCACATCCATCACGCCAACGCCCTGTGCCTGGATTGGGCCACGGTGGTGCCCCCGGCCCGGCTGTCGTACATCCTGGGCAACCCGCCTTATATCGGCAAGCATTACCAAACCGAGTCACAAAAAAGTGATCTGGCTGCCGTGTTCGGTAACTACAAGAACATTGGGGATTTGGACTACATTGTGGCCTGGTTTTACAAAGCGGCTGAGTACATTCAAGGCACAGCAATCGAAGTGGCTTTTGTAACCACCAATTCGATTACTCAGGGTGAACAAGTTTCTTTGGTTTGGCCGTTGCTTTTCAATAATTTCCACATCAAAATTCACTTCGCGTATCGAACGTTTCCCTGGGGTAGTGAAGCCAGAGGCAAAGCCCATGTGCATGTAATTATTATCGGTTTTGCGGCATTCGATACTGCTAATAAGTATCTCTTCGATCAAGGAAAGGACGAAACACAAGTCACCGTCTCGAAAGTTTCAAATATCAGTCCATACCTAACTGAGGGCGGCGATTTTGTTGTTACCAAGCAGCAAAAATCTCGTAGCGGCATGCCAGACATGCGCTGTGGCAATAAGCCTGCCGATGGCGGTTATCTGATACTTACCGAAGCAGAAAGAGATGCGCTCATTTCCAAATATCCAATCGCTCAGAAGTTTGTGCGTGAGTACATCGGCGCGGAAGAATTTTTAAATGGGTCGAAGCGTTGGTGTTTGTGGCTGGTAGATGCGTCTCCTACTGAGTTGAAAGCAATGCCCGAAGTCATGCACCGGATTGAGCAGGTGAGGAAATTCAGGGAAGCGAGTAACGCAAAGCCTACGAGAGAAGCAGCAAGAACTCCGTCACGGTTCTTCTATATCTCGCAACCCGAAACCGACTACATACTTATACCTGAAGTTTCTTCGGAACGCAGGTATTATGTACCCATTGGGTTTCTTCCCAAAGAAATCATATGCAGTAATAAGGGATACATAATCGCTAGCGATAGTCGTTATCTCTTTGGTGTGTTATCTTCTGCCATGCACATGGCATGGATAAGACAAGTCGCCGGGCGTTTAGAGAGCCGGTATCAGTATTCCGGCACGGTTGTCTACAACACCTTCCCCTGGCCGCAACCGGACGCGGCGGGCCGGGCGGCCATCGAGCGGGCGGCGCAAGGGGTGCTGGCCGCCCGCGCCCGCTACGTCGATTGCACCCTGGCCGACCTCTACGACCCGCTCACCATGCCCGCCGACCTGCTGGCGGCGCACCGGGCGCTGGACCGCGCCGTGGACGCCGCCTACCGCAAGGCGCCCTTCGACACCGAGCGCAGCCGCGTCGAATACCTGTTCGCGCTCTACCAGCAACTGACCGCGCCGCTGCTCCCCACGCCGGCGGGTAAGGCCCGGCGCGGGCGGGCATAGGACCCCCCCGCCCCCCTTCCCGCGGCGGGAAGGGGGGAGCAGGACGCCGCCTCTGCCGCCCGCCCGATCTCCCCTCCCCGCCGCGGGGAGGGGCCGGGGGAGAGGTTGCCCCCGCCGCCCGACCCCGCGCCCCTCAGCGTACTCGGCCTGCTGACCACGGACCACTCGTCCCGCACCCCCTTTCGCAACGCCGGGCGGCGTGCTATAATGCCTGCGTTGCGCGCTATCCGCGGCGGCGGCGCTCTGGGACATAAATTACGCCTGGCGAGAGCGCGGATCGGATCCTCGCCGGTGGCAATGGAAAGGAGGAGGACGGACGGACCGGGATGAGACCCGGCCCGGCGGGCCGGCTGGGACCGGCCCTGCGGTAGCAATGACTATCTATCCGTGGGACACAATCCGACACAGTAGGACAAGGAGTACATCATGCGGCGATTCTCCTGGCAATGGGGAGTAATTCTTACCGTCACGGCGCTGCTCATCGCGGTGAGCTTGAACCTGAGCGGGGCGCTGGCGGCGCCCGCCACCCAACCCGCCGGCCCGCCGGCGGCGGCCAAAGGCGCACCCCAGCAGCATACAACCGGCGTGCCCATCCACGTGCAGCCCGCCGCGCCGGCGGCGCCCAACGTGGTACTCTACGATCAACTCGACAATCTCGCCACCACCGGCACCAGCTCGCAAGAGTTTGAAGCGGCCCAGGCCGCCTACAACGACCAGACCGCCGACGATTTCACCGTTCCCGCCGGCCAGGACTGGACGGTGAACGAAGTTGATGCCGGCGGCTCGTACTTTAACGGGGCCGGCCCGGCGCTTTCCTTCAACGTCGTCTTCTACAACAGCACCACGTCCGGCGCCAACACCGTGCCGGGCACGGCGGTCTACACGGCCACCGCGCAGACCTACACCGAATCGGCCGGCGTGTTCGCCATCACCCTGTCCACCCCGGTGACGCTGCCCGCCAACGCCCATTATTGGGTGGCCGTGCAGGCGCGCATGGACTTTGCCGTGGGCGGCCAGTTCGCCTGGACCGACCGCAACGCGGCCACGGCGGGTAGCCCCGCGGTCTGGCGCAATCCGGGCGGCGGCTTCGGCGATCCGACCTGCGTCAACTGGAACCTGCGCGCCACCTGCGTCACCGGCTCGACGGGCACGGACCAGACCTTCCGCATCGTCGGCACCGCCGGACCGCCGGCCACCGCCACGGCGACCGTGACCGGCACGCCGCCCACGGCCACCCCGACGCAGACGGCCACCTCCACGCCCTCGCCCACGGTCACGCCGTGCGTGCTGCTGACTCCGGTGACGGAAGGCTTCGAGAGCGGGCTGGGCAGCTTCGCCGCGGCGGTCGCCACCTGCGCCCCCGGCGGCTGCGGCTGGGCCGCGGTCACCACCGACAAGCACAGCGGCGCCCAGTCGGCCTTCGCGCCCGATCGGGCCGGCGTCTCCGACCAGACCCTGGCGCTGAGTAGCGGCTTCGCCATCCCGGCCAACGCCACCACGGCGGTGCTCTCCTTCTGGCACCGCGTGGCCCTGGAGAGCAGCTTCGACGGCGGCGTGCTGGAGTTCTCCACCGATGGCGGCGCCACCTGGAGCACCACCGACCCGACTTTCCTCAGCGGCGGCTATAACGCCACCATCTCGACCGCGTTCCAAAGCCCGATCGGCGGGCGCCGCGCCTGGAGCGGCACCATCGGCTCCACGGGCAACTTTGTCAACGTGCAGGTCGATCTGCTCAGTTATGCCGGGCAGGCCGACGTGCGCTTCCGCTTCCGCGAGGCCAACGACTCGTCGGTCGCCATTACCGGTTGGTGGGTCGATGACGTGAGCGTCACCATCACCGCGCCGTGCAGCGCGGCCACGGCCACGGCCACGGTCACGAATACGGCGACCGCCGTGCCGCCGACCAGCACGACCACCGCGACCACGGTTCCGCCCACCGGCACGCCCACGGCCACGGCCACCCCGGTGAACTGCCCGGTACCCTTCACCGACGTGGACCAGTTCAACCCGTTCTACCAGTACATCCAGTGCCTCTACTGCCGCGGCATCATCAGCGGCTATGCGGATAACACCTTCCGCTGGACGGCGGACGTGACGCGCGGCCAGGTTTCCAAGATCATCGCCAACTCCGCGGGGTTGCACGGCACCGTCAGCGGCCAGACGTTCACCGACGTGCCGGCCAGCAACCCGTTCTATGTCTACATCGAGCGGCTGGCGGCCACGGGGGCCATCAGCGGCTACAACACGGCGGCCAACTGCCCGTCGGGGGTGCCCTGCTTCCGCTGGGAACTGCC
>JAICKM010000117.1 GCA_025927935.1 Chloroflexia bacterium
AGGTTGATGCTGAACGTCGTCGGGTTGACATCGTTCGTCGTCAGGCGCACGCTGGCGATGGCGCCGGGCGTGCCGTCGCTTTGCACCGCATTCAGCACGATGGGAATCGAGCGCATGCCCTGGCGCAGGGTCAGCACGTAATTGCCGGGAGCGCCGCGCCCGCTCGGTGGGGCACTGGAGTGGAACTCCCAGTTCAGCCGCGTCGCCAGCCAGGCAGCATAGAGGAACGCTTGCACCGGGTTCGGCGCCCCGCCGGCGGCGGGCACGGCGTACTGCAACTCGATACTCCCCATACGCCAGAGGCTGGAATTGAGGTCGGGCGCGTCAAAGACAGCCGCGGTGGCTTCGCGCCAGCCGCCCATGCGCTGCCAGTTGAAATCGCTAGGCGCATAGCGCACCGTATCGTTGAGGCGCGCCGCGGGATCAGCCGCACGGGCCATCGATAGGAGTCCGGCCACCGGGTCGGAGAAGGTCTGCGAGTCGACGATCAGCCGGTCGATGCTGTCCTCCAGGTGTGTGAGCGTGGTGTTGTTAAACGGTGCGCCGGCCGCCCACCAGAGGAACACGGGCAGGTCGGTAATCAGCAAATTGAGGGCCAGATTGGAGACGCGGGTCAGCGCTTCCGGGCTGTTGGCGCTAATCGTCACCTGTTCGCAGCAGACATGCTTGCCGCTGGCATCGGCGATCTCGCAATGCGCCGACAGCGTCGCTTCCAAGTCGTTATCATCCGCCGTATCGGATGTGCGGGGTACGGCCCCCACAGATCCACCGCTGCGGTTGACGACCATGATGGTGCGGCAAGGATGGCGGCCCACGACCCGGCGCACGGTATCGGTGGCCGCCGCGGCCTGATCCTCGTTCTCCACATAGACCACCAGGTTCATCGCGCGCATCAGCGTGACGGCCACCTTACCCTCGTTTTCGCCACCACTGGTCGTCGATTTCCAAACCTGGATCAACTCGCGGTCGAGGTTATCGACGGGCACGGGCATGGTACCGCCCTGCACCATGTCGCGTAGCGCTTCCCCGCTGTGGCGGTCGGGACCGACATTCGGGTCGCTCTGCGCCACTGCATCGAGGTTGGAATTATTGATTTCGCGCCGTAGTCCCGCATCGACGTGGTCCAGCACATGAGTTGTCGCTTGCGTATCGCCGGGCGTGGCGGGCATGGCCGGCGGACCGAGGTCGCCGGCCTGATCCGGCGGCAAGCCCTGATGCGTGGTCCGGTCGGGCGCGAGGCGGGTCGGGCGTGTGTCTTCCGGCCCGGACGCGCCGGGTACCGACTGATCGGCCAATGCCGCGACTTCCTGATCCTTGGGCAGCGGGCCCTGCTTCTCGTCGTCGTCCATGGTAAGTCTCCCATCTAGGGCGTGAGTGGGCTGCAAGCGGCGTACAATCGATTGCCGCGCGAACAACCGTCCGCTACTCCTATTATAATGCCATACCCGATTGCGCGGCATCCCGGCCCGGCGCCGTTGGCCCGCGCCTGACGGACGGTGGAGCTACAGCCTGCGCCAGACCCGCCCATCGCGGGCAATCAAGCGGTCGGCCTCCTCGGGACCCCAACTGCCGGCCTCGTACTTCGGGATATCGGCGGGCGCTTGCTCCTGCCAGCCTTCGATGATCGAGTTCACGATCTCCCAGGCTTGCTCCACCTCATCACGGCGGGTGAAGAGCGTCGAGTCGCCGAGCATCGCATCCAGCAGCAGGCGCTCATAGGCGTCGGCGGGTTCGATGCCGAACGAAGTGCCGTACCGGAAATCCATGTTCACCGGACGGACCCTCATCAGCGGGCCGGGAATCTTCGATGCCACCTTGATCGTCGTGCCTTCGTCCGGCTGGATATGGACGACCAGGGAGTTCGGGTCGAGGCCATCCATGCTGCGCCGGAAGAGCAAGTGGGGCGCCTGCTTGAACTGCAAGGCGATCTCGGTGCTGCGCTTGGGCAAGCGCTTGCCGGTACGCAGATAGAAGGGGACCCCCGCCCAGCGCCAGTTTTCGATGAACAGCTTCATCGCGACATAGGTTTCGGTCACGGAATCCGGGTTGACGCCCGGTTCCTGGCAGTAGCCCGGCACCGGCTGGCCGTTGATCGCCCCCGCGCTGTACTGCGCGCGCACGGTGCGTGTCTGCACTTGCTCGCGGGTCATCGGGTGAATGGCGCGCAGCACCTTCACCTTTTCGTCGCGCACCGCGTCGGCGTCGAAGGCGACCGGCGGTTCCATGGCAACCAGGCAGAGCGTCTGCATCATATGGTTCTGCACCATATCGCGGATCGCCCCGGAGTTATCGTAGTACGACGCCCGGCCCTCGATGCCGATATTCTCGGCCACGGTGATCTGCACATTGTCGATATACTGATGGTTCCAGATCGGCTCGAAAATGATATTGCCGAAGCGGAAGACTAACAGGTTCTGGACAGTCTCCTTGCCCAGATAGTGGTCGATGCGGTAGATCTGGCGCTCGCTGAAGACGGTATGCAACTGGCGGTTCAACTCGCGCGCACTCCGCAGGTCGCGGCCAAAGGGCTTTTCCACCACGAGGCGGCTCCACCCCTTGTCACGCTCCGGGTCGCGCGTCGACTCGCGCGAGACCATGCCGACCTTGCCGAGATTGGCGGAAATCACCGGGTAGGCATCGGGCGGGGTCGCCATATAGAAGAGCACATTGTGTCCGGTGCCCCGGTCCTGATCCACCTGGGCCAGCTTTTCCTTGAGGCGTTGGAAGCCGGCTTCTTCATGAAACTCGCTCTGGACATAAAAAATGCCCTGCGAGAAGGTTTCCCAGACCTGGGGCTGCACCGGGCGGTTGCGCGAAAACTCGTTGATGCCGGTGAGCATCTCCTTACGGAACTGCTCGTCGGTCTTCGGCCGGCGCGCCACCCCCACGATGTTGAACGCAGTCGGCAGCAGCCCGTCCAGGGCCAGGTTGTAGAGGGCGGGCAACAGCTTCCGCTGCGTCAGGTCGCCGGTCGCCCCAAAGATGACGATGGAGCACGGCTCCGGAGTGAGTTGCTGCCGCAACCCGGCGCGCAGCGGGTTCGTGGTGGTTAGTCTTTGCATCTCTCTCACATCCAGGGTAAGGCCGGCGCGCGAGAGTCGGGTGTGGTCCCGCGCGCCGGCCGGTGGATAGCCGGACTACTTACTTGCTGCGCCCGCTCTGGCCGCCAACCACGGACGAGCTCCGCGGCGCATCCGGCGAGAAGCTGACTCCGCTAGACCCCCCGCCTTCCAGTTGCACCGCATGGCCGCCAAATTCGTTGCGCAGGGCGGCGACCACTTTCGCGCTGAACGACTCCTGCTGGCGCGAGGCGAAGCGCGCCAGGAGCGAGGCGGTAATAACCGGCGCGGGCACGCTTTCGTTGATCGCTTCCTGCACCGTCCAGCGCCCTTCGCCCGAGTCTTCGACATAGCCGCGGATAGAGCGCAGATCGCCCTCTTTGCGGAAGGCGCGCACCGCCAGGTCCAGCAGCCAGGACCGCACCACGCTACCGTGCTGCCAGACCTCGGACAGCGCGGCCAGGTCCACCGGGAACTCCGACGCTTTGATGATCTCGAACCCTTCGCCGTAGGCTTGCAGCATGCCGTACTCGATGCCGTTATGGACCATCTTGGTGAAGTGGCCCGACCCGCTAGGCCCGGTATGCATATAGCCGTCTTCCGGCGCCAGTGTCTTCAGCAGTGGCTCAATATAGTTGAAGGCATCGTCGCTGCCGCCGATCATCATGCAGTAGCCGACTTCCAGCCCCCAGATGCCGCCGGAGGTGCCGATGTCGAGAAATTCGAAGCCCTTGGCCGTGAGATCGGCGTGCCGGCGCTGCGAGTCGCGGAAGTTGGAGTTGCCGCCGTCGATCAGGATGTCGCCCTTGTCGAGCATGGGCAACAATTCCGCGATCAGGTCGTCGACCGGCTGACCGGCGGGGACCATGAGCCAGATCACGCGGCGCGGCTGTAGCTCCTTGACCAGGTCAGCGGGCGTGTAGGCCGCGACCGCGCCTTCCTTGGCGACTTCGTCAATTTTGCCCTTGCTGCGATTCCAGGCGACCACGCGATGCCCGCCGCGCAGGAGCCGGCGGACCATGTTCTCGCCCATGCGGCCGAGGCCCATAAAACCGATGTCCATACATCCTCCTGTGGTGGTGAGGAGCCGGCGCGCTGGGCGCCGGCTCCGGCCAATTGCGCTACCTACCCCTGGACGCCGACGCCGCTCTGCAACGCGTCGTCGACCAGGTCGGCGGCCTGTTCCAGCCCTTCCTCGGTGTTCGTCAGATGCAGCCGGACCACGCGCCGGCCCTTGGCGACCAGCGCCTCGATGTCGCCCAGCGCCTGGGCGCGGATCAGGGTGCCGAAGCTGAAGCCCAGGGCCGGGATCGGCACGTCGGCCGCCTCGTCTGCGGTAAAGACGAGGAAGACGCCGTTGTTCGGCCCGCCCTTGTGCAACTGCCCGGTGGAGTGGAGGAAGCGCGGGCCAAAGCCCAGCGTCGTCGCCACCCGTAGCTCATCGCGGATCTCGGTGCGAATCACCTCCAGCCGCCCGATATTGCCGTACTGCTCGATAGCGGTGCCTTCCTGATCGTAGATATCGTCGGACGGTTCCAGGTAGGCCAGGAGGGCAACATAGTCGTGCGGCTGGACCTGCGCGAACAGCGCGTGCAGATAGCCGGCCAGATCGCCTGCCGGCTCCTCGGCGCCGTTCTTGCCGTCGCCGCCCGGCGTGGCGCCCACGTTATAGGCGAACAACTCGATGGCGCCCTCGTCGGCTACCGGCGTTTCTTCCGGCAGACGCTTCTTGCGGCCATACTCCTCCAGCAAGCGCTTCGTGTTGTTCTTGCTCTCGGTGACGTTCGGCTCGTCGAAAGGATTGATACCCAGCACTTTGCCGGCCACGGCGACGGCTATCTCCCAGCGGAAGAACTCGCCGGCCAGGTCGTACTCGTCCTGTAAGGGCAGCGTAATCACCGGGTGCCCGGCATCCATCAGCGCCTCGATGGCCTCGTCGTAGTCGGCGGTGTCGTCGCCCTCCTTGGGCATGTAAATGAACACACGGTCGTCGCCGTAGACTTCCGGCGCGCCTAGCTCCTCGCGGGCAATGGGCACCAGGCCCTTACCCTGCTTGCCCGTGCTCTCGGCGATCAACTGCTCGGCCCAATCGGCAAAGCTGTCGGTGCCCAACGTGGTGACGAACGTCACCTTGTCGCGGCCCCGCTGGGCCAGGGTGCCCAGAACAGCGCCCAGCCAGACGCCGGGGTTACTCTGGGCCGGCACGCCCTTGCCGCACCGCTCGGCCATCAGATGGGCGCGTTCGAGTAGCTTGCGCACGTCGATGCCCATCAGCGCCGCCGGCACCAACCCAAAGTAGGACAGGGCCGAATAGCGCCCGCCGATGTCGGGCGGATTTTGGTAGATCTTACGGAAGCCGCGCTGCTGCGCCTCGGCGATCAGCGGCGAACCGGGATCGGTAATGGCGACGAAATTCTGGCCCGCCTTATCCCCCTTCACCTGTTTGACGCGGTCATAGAAATATTCCATGAAGGCGTTCGGCTCCGTCGTCGTGCCCGACTTGCTGGAGACAATGTACAGCGTCGTCTTCGGGTCCAACTCCTGGCGGCAGAGCGCCACCACGGCGGGATCCGTGCTGTCGAGCACGTATAGCTCTGGGAAGCCGTCAGCCGTCTCAAATTCCATGCTGAACAGGTCGGGCGCCAGGCTGCTGCCGCCCATGCCCATCAACAGCACTTTGTCGAAGCGGGCTTTGCGGACTTCGTCCGCGAAAGCACGCAGATCGTCGGCCTCGCCGATCATCCGGTCTACCACGTCGAGCCAGCCGAGCCGGTCCACAATGTGAGCCTGCACGGCGGGGTCGTCCGTCCACCAGCCCCCATCTTTATTCCATATGTGGGACCCCGCATCTTGCAGACTCGCCAGGGTCTTCTCCACGTCGGTCTTATATTCGCCCACGTCGGTCTGCTCGTTCTGCTGCTGGCCCGCCAGGAGCGCGTCGCGCTTGGCCGCGATAGCTTCGCCCAGCGTCTCGTAGGACTTGGCGAAGCTCGCCACACCTTCGTCTTCCAGTTCTTTCGTCACCTGATCCATCGAGATACCGACCGATTTGAGGTCTGCGATCACCTTGTGCGCCCCGGCCACATCCTGGTCCACGGTGCGCTTGACTTCGCCGTGGTCGTTGAAGGCGATGATGGTGGCGGGCGGCATCGTATCCACGGTGTCGGGGCCGATCAGCTGCTCGACATAAAGCACGTCGCGGTAGTCCGGGTTCTTGGTGCTGGTCGAGGCCCACAACGGGCGCTGCACATGGGCGCCCGCCGCCGCCAGTTTCTGCCAGCGCTCGCTGCCGAAGATCTCCTGGAAGACTTCATAGGCGATCTTGGCGTTGGCGATGGCCGCCTTGCCCTTGAGCGCCTTGAGCTTGGTCTTCTCGTCCTCCGAGCCGGCCTTGGCGATCAGCGCGTCCAGCTTCTTATCGACGTTCGTATCTACCCGGCTGACGAAGAACGACGCCACCGACCAGATATCGTCGATGGGCTTGCCTTCGGTCAGGCGCCGCTCCAGGCCCTTGAGATAGGCTTCGATCACCTCGCGGTAGCGGTCGATGGCGAAGATCAACGTGATGTTGATGTTGATGCCTTCGTAGATCAACTCCTCGATGGCCGGGATGCCTTCGGCGGTGGCCGGCACCTTGACCAGGATATTGGGTCGCTGGAGCCGCTCGCGGAACATGTGCGCCTGCTCGATGCTCTTCTGCGTGTCACGCGCCAGGTCGGGCGTCACCTCGATGCTGATATAGCCGTCGAGATGGTTCGTCTTGTCGTACACGCCGCGGAAGACATCGGCGGCATCCTGAATATCCTTCAGCATCAACTCGAAGAACACCTGCTCGGCGTCCTGGCCGCGGCCAAACACGTCGCGCATTTGCTCGTCGTAATCGGTGCCGCTGCTGATGGCCTTCTCGAAAATGGTGGGATTGCTGGTTACACCGACGATCCCATCCTCGTCGATCATCTTGCGCAAATCGCCGGAGGTGATCAGCCCGCGGCTGATGTTGTCCAGCCACGGCGCCTGGCCCTGCTCCTCGTACAGGCGTTGCAACGCAGTCTTACCCATTGTCGCGTCTCCTTTTGCTAGCTCTGCTTGTGCGCAGGGCTTTCGGTACTGGTTTCCGTGCCGCCCTGCTGCTGTTCGAGATCGCGCTCGTGCGGCGCGTCACCGCGGCCATGGTGGCCGCCGGGGTGTTCGCCCTGACCGGCCGGGTGCGCGGGGCGACCGAGGATCGCCAGCGCCCATTGCGCCACATTGTCGGCGGTGAGGCCGAACTTCTCCATGATAATCTCGTAAGGGGCGGAGGCGCCGTAATGGTCGATGCCCACGGCATGGCCTTCGTCGCCGACCCAGCGGCACCAGCCGAAGGTCGAAGCGGCTTCCACGGACACGCGCTTCTTGACGCTCGGCGGCAACACCGAGTCGCGATAGCCCTGGCTCTGCTTCTCGAACAGCTCCCAGGACGGCATGCTGACGACGCGGGCGCGCACGCCCTGTTGCTGGAGTTGATCGGCGGCGCCCATCGCCAGTTGGACCTCTGAGCCGGTGCCCATCAGGATCACATCGGGATTGCCGCCCTCGGCGTCGCGCAAGATATAGGCGCCCCGGCTTAACCCCTCCTCGTAAGGCCGGGCGGTCTCGGCGAAAATCGGTAGCTTTTGCCGGGTCAACACGAGCAGCGACGGGCCGTCTTGCCGTTCCAGCGCGGCGCGCCAGGCGGCCGCCGTCTCGTTGGCGTCCGCCGGGCGGATCACGCAGGAATTGGGCACGGCACGCAGCGCGGCCAGCATCTCGATAGGTTGGTGCGTGGGGCCGTCCTCGCCCAGGCCGATGCTGTCGTGGGTGAAGACAAAGATGGGGTTGATGCCCATCAACGCGGCCAGGCGCATCGGCGGGCGCATATAGTCGGAGAAGATCAGGAACGTGCCGGTATACGCGCGCAAGCCTGACAGGGTCATGCCGTTGGCGACCGCGCCCATGCCGTGCTCGCGGACGCCAAAATGCATGTTGCGCCCGCTGAACTCGTGATGCCCGATATCGCCCATGCCCTTGAGATAGGTGTCGGTCGAAGGTGACAGGTCCGCCGACCCGCCGACCAGCAGCGGCAACTGGGCGGCAATGCTGTTGAGCACCTTGCCCTGCGCGCTGCGCGTCGCCAGCGGGCCGTCTTCAGGCTTGAAGCTAGGCAGCTTCTCGACCCAGCCCTGCGGTAGTTCGCCGCGCGTCATGCGCTGGAACTCGTCGGCCAGGTCGGGATATTTGGCGGCCCACTTGTCGTAGCGGGCCTGCCACGCGGCCTGCTCCTGTGCACCGCGCTCTGTGGCCTGGCGGAAATGGTCCAGCGCCTCTTGCGGCACATAGAACGTCTCGTCGGGCTTCGGCCAGCCCAGGTTCTCCTTGGTCAGCTTGACCTCGGAGTCGCCCAGCGGGTTGCCGTGGGCCTCAGCGGTGTTAGCCTTGTGCGGGCTGCCATAGCCGATCTCTGTGCGGCAGACGATCATCGAGGGTGCGTCCACCTGGTTGCGTGCCGCTTCGAGCGCCGCGGCCACCTGATCCTTGTCGTTGCCGTCGATATGCTGAACATGCCACTTGTACGCCTCGAAGCGCTTGCCCACATCTTCGGTGAAGGCCAGTTGCGTGTCGCCTTCGATGGTGATGTGGTTGTCGTCATACATCAGGATCAGGCGGCCCAGGCCCAGTTCGCCGGCCAGCGAAGCCGCCTCGGAGGCCACCCCTTCCATCAGGTCGCCGTCGCTGCAAATGCCGTAGACATACCAGTCCACGACATACAGGTCTTCCTTGTCCTTGTTGTAGCGCGCGGCCAGGTAATGCTCGGCCAGCGCCATGCCGACCGCGTTGCCCACCCCCTGGCCGAGCGGACCGGTCGTCGTCTCCACGCCGGGGGTCAGCCCGTACTCCGGGTGGCCGGGCGTTTTGCTGCCCCATTGGCGGAAGTTCTTCAGATCCTCCAATTCTAGATCGTACCCGGTCAGGTAGAGCAGCGAATAGAGCAGCATCGAGGCGTGCCCGGCGGACAGCACAAACCGATCGCGATTCGGCCACTGCGGGTCACGCGGGTTATAGCGCATGAACTCGGTCCAGAGAGTATAGGCCATGGCCGCTACGCCCATGGGCGTGCCGGGGTGGCCGGATTTCGCTTTCTGCACGCCATCCATGGCTAAGGTCCGGATGGTATTAATGGCAAGCTCATCCAGCTTACTGATTCCCACTTGTTGCATGTAGATCTCCTTGTGCATCCCGCACTACAGCGCCATATAGCAATGTTACCCGCCCTCAGAACAGCGGCGGGTACAAAATTAGAGAGGTATTTCCCCCGACTCAGCAGATGGCGTGCCAGGGGTAAATTGGGGATGGATCAGGGCGTGAAGAGGCGGCGGTAGAGGTCGCGCTGGCGGGCCACGGCGCGGGTATAGATCTGGTGGGCGCCCGCGTCCGGGGTGTAAGTTACATCGGCCAGACCGGGCAGGCGCGCGGCGTTGTCGATCACGCCCAGCACTTCCAGGGCCAGCAGCGCGTTGCCCCGGCTGCTGGCCTCATGCTCTGCCGAGGCAACCACCGGCATGCCCAGCACATCGGCCATAATCTGCGTCCAGGCGGGCGAGCGCAACAGCCCGCCGCCGCTGGCGATAAAGTGCTTTGCTTGCGGCACCTGCGGCGCCAGCCCGGCGAAGATCTGCGCGAAGCGGTAGGCGACCGATTCCAGCCCCGCGCGCAGGATCTCGATGGGCGTGCTGTTCTGGCGCAGGCCGCTGATCGTCGCCGTGGCGTCAGGCGCCCAGCCGGGACTCCTTTCGCCAACCAGGAAGGGCAGGATGGTCAGGCCGTGCTCGTCGGGCGCCAGCGCGCCAACCGCGACCTCCAGATCGCGCACATCGCTGAGGGCCAGCGTGTGGCGCATCCAGTCGAACACGCTACCGCCGTTGCTGAGTGCCCCGCCCAGCAGCGCGCGCCGGCGATCCACCCGGTAGACCCACAACCCCGCCGGCACGGTGGGGATCGGGTCGGCCACCACAACACGCATGGCACCGGTCGTGCCCACGGTCAGGGCGATGCTCTCCGGCGTGCTCGCTCCACTACCCAGGTTGGCTGTCGCGCCGTCGCCCACGGTGGGCAACCACGGCACCTGGGCCAGCGCGGGCCAGCGCGTGGCATATTCCGGGCGCAACCTGCGAAACACATCCGTGATGTCGACCAGCGGAGACAACTGCTCTTCGCGCACGGGCAGCAGGGCCAGCGTCTCGGCGTCCCAGGTCAGCGTATTACGGTTGAGCATGCCGGTCCAGGAGGCCACCGACAGCGAGCAGGCGCGGGCGCCGAAGAATTGCAGATAGATATACTCACCCAGCGACATCCAGTAGGCCGTGCGTTGCAGCACCTCAGGCGCCGTGCGGGCCAGCCAGAGGAAGCGCGGCGGCAGGTAGCTGGTGTGGATCACCGTGCCGGTGCGCTGGTGCCAGGCCGCGCGATCCACCCGCTCACGCAACGCATCGGTATCGGGGGCCGAGCGCGTGTCCGAGTAGAAATAAACGGGTGTCGTCGGCTTCCCATCCGCGCCCACGCCGAGCACGTTGCTGACCAGGCTGCACGAGGCCACCCCCGCAATCTGCCCAGCCAGCGGCCCAGCCGCCGCCAGCACCTCATCCAACGCGGCCACGGCGCTGCTGACCATCGCGTCGATGCCCGCCGTCACCCCACCGTCGTCGGTCAGGTTCAGCTCATAGGTCGTCTTCGCCGTCAAGCCGTCCACATCCCGGCCCCCGGCGTCGAACACGATGGCGCGGAAGGACGACGACCCCAGATCGAGGCTCAAAACCAGCGGCAGCTGTGCCTGCTCACGCGCAATCGTCGGCATCGGTAACGCATCCTCCTCATGCCAATTACACTAATCCGGGCCACCGCTCAAATCTGGAGCAACGCAGTGAGCAGACTCAGCAAGTTCTATACGCGCGCTGTCAGCGCCGCCACAACGCCCTCCGCCGTGACCTGGCTCTCGGCCAGGCCCACCAGTTGCTGGCGGGACACGCAGCGCACCAGCACTTCGCCGTCCTCGCGGACGATCTCCTGGGTCCATTCCAGCATGTCGCCGGGCGCGGTGCCGGTCACACGGCTGGTAATGGTCAGGTCGTCGCCGGGCAGGGCCGAGCGCAGGTAGTCCACCACGTACCAGGCGCCGCACAGGCGCAGCCCCGGCCCGCCCACCTCGGTCAGCGGCAACCCGGCGTCCGCCAGGGCCGCGGCCAGGGCTTCGTCGATCCAGGTGAAGTAGTTCGTGTTGTTGATGTGGCCCATGCTGTCGGCTTCGTAACGATAAGCCCGGCGTGCCATGGTGAACGTGACGGCGGGTTGCGCGACCGGCTCGGCGGGCGGCGGCGGCACGACCAGTGGCGTCGCGCCGCCCGGCCACAGGGCTTCGGTGATATCGTAGGCGATGCGCGTCGGGGTGCCGCGCGCCCGGTCAATATAGACCCAATCGCCGCGCCCGGCGGCCACCGGCTGCCCATCGGAGCCGCGGATCTCGTAGTCGCGGTTCGAGCGCACCTGTTTGATATGGGAGATAAAGGTATCGACGGCCAGGGCATCTTCGTAGGCGATGGGGCCGAGGCGGGCCAGCGTGAGCCGGCGCACGATCCAGGCCGTGCCCAACTCTTGATACTTGGCCTGGGTAAAGCCGAGCGCCGCGGACGCCTCCCAGGCGGCCTGCTCCATATACGCGGCCAGCATCCGCGTCGGCACCTCGCGCCAGCCGTCGAGTTCAAATGAGCGTACCTGGAAATGGGCAGTATAACGACGAATCATGCCATTAGCACCTCGAATTACAACACCCGGCCCGTGAACAGGCGGACTACGCCAGGCAAAGGCCGCCTCCGCGACCTGAGCACGGATTTCACTTATAACGAGGGCGCCGCCCGCAAGACACCGGCCTAGCCCGCGCAGGCGGGCTTCGCGCTCGTAGCCCGCCCGTTCACGGGCCGGACGGCGTCCGCCGTAGCCCGCTCCTTGGAGGGCGGTGGGCTACGCCCACTATACCACCAGCCCCCGGTGCGCGCCAGATCACGCCAATTTCTGGCAGAACTTGCCGGCATCTGTCAGTTTTGCTAGAATACGCTGTCACGCGAAGGAGGCGAGGTAATGACCCAACGGGTATGTGTACACCTGGACGAGGACGCGGCCGAATTATTGAAACAACTGGCCCCCTCGCCCCGTAAACAAGGGGAGTATCTGAGCGGCTTGATCCGCGAGGCCGCGGCGCGGCCGGGTGCGCCCAACGGTGGCGACCTGGAGGCATTGCGGCTGCAAGTGCATGGACTGGTCAGCGAGATCCACAAGATCAATGCGCGCTTGCTGACCCTGGAAAGCCAAAACGAATGACCCCAGCCGAACCCGCCGACCGCGGGCGCATACCCGACCTGCCGCGCATCGCGGGTGATA
>JAICKM010000750.1 GCA_025927935.1 Chloroflexia bacterium
CCGCGCGCAGCGACGCTTGCTGCTTGTGGTCGATGTCGCGCTCGGCCATTTCGGGGATGGCCTCCGGCGGCTCGTGGGTGATGATGCGGTGCATCAGGGCGTCGTTGTGGCGCAGGTTGTCCACCAGGCGGCGCAGCGCGGGCACGCCCAGCGCGTAGGCGGCGACCGGGCGCATCCACTTGGGCACGGCGATGCGGCCC
Organism: Chloroflexia bacterium; assembly: GCA_025927935.1. Next base: position 201 of record JAICKM010000750.1, read on the forward strand.
AGGAACGGCAGGCTGAAGATCAGCCCCGCCGTCCGTTCGGGATGCTGCGCGGCATAGCGGATCGCCACCGGCGCCCCCGTCGCCACGCTGATCAGCGCGGCCCGATCCACGCCCATCTCGTCGTGGAAACGGTGCAGCCAGGTGGTGTACGCCTCCACCGTGTGCGTCTCGCGCAGGGGTTCGCTGCCGCCGCAACCCGGCAGGTCGGGCAGCAGCACCCGCACGTCGTCCGGCACGCCGTCGAGCAGCGGCCAGAAGCTGTCGGCGCCGCCGGCCAGTCCATTAAGGCCCACGAAGGTCAGCGGCGCGCGCTCCGGCCCCCGCGCCGTATAATGCACCGCCAGCCCATCGAGGCGGATCACGCGGTCATCCAGTTGCGGACTTAAATCGATCACAGGTGCTCCCATCCTCCCACTACCCGGCCATCCTGTCGCGTCGGCAATCTATAACGGCCTGAGACCGCTCGTTGTAACTCTCGCCCGACCCGCGGCCTCGACCCGCGGCGCGCGCTCCTCGCCCGGCGCGACGGGCGCCCGCCCGAATAGCGCCCCGGCCCGGTTGCGGAAGGCGGTATGGGAATCGACCGTGGGGCCAGCCGGGGCGGGCGGGACACGCCCGCCCTGCTCGGCGATAAGCTTCCCGATGCGCTCCCTGAACCGGGCGGCGGCAGCCGCCTCGCGGGCGGCCAGTTCTTCATCGCTCGGTTTCGGCGGAGCGGGCGAGACCGGCGGCGGGGCCACGGGTGCGGCGCCGGGCGGCGGGTAGCGGCGGTAGTGGGCCAGGGCGCGGCGCATCCACTGGCGCCAGTCGGCGGCGGCGGCGGCGGGCACCGGACGGCGCCCGGCGCGGATCTCGTCGCGCCACTTGTCGGTTTCGGCCCGCACGTCGATCCCCGCGACCGGGACGCCTTGCGCCGCGCATTCGGCGGTCCACCAGCCGGTGAGCGCGTCCGTCGTCGTCGTCAATGTTTCAAACGCAGGGGGAGAGGGGGCGCCGTCTCTCTCTCTCTCTCTGGTGTTAATTTCTGACGTAATCTCTGACGTAATCTCTGTAGTAGTCTCTGGTATCGTCGTCCCAGAATCGCCACATGCTATGGCGCCGGTGACAGGGGGTGGCGCACCGTTGCCACCCCACGTCCCATTTGCGCCATAGGGTGTCCCACTGTCGCCATAGCCGGACGCAAATTTACCACCTCGTGGCGCGCAGTGGGGCGCGGATTCGTCGCCTGGTGCGGCAGCGACGCCACATGGCGGCGCGGATTCGCCGGCCGGCGCGGCAGGGGCGCCAGCCTCCGGCGCGGCATCGGGCGGGGGCGGATCGTCCTCCGGCCCCGCCGCCGTGACCAACCCGAATTCGGCGGCGAGCACGGCCAGGGCGGCATAGTCGATGGTGTACCAGAGGGTGCGGTCGTAGCCGTGGCGGTTGTAGTCGCCGGTGAGCACCAGGCCGCGCGCCCGCAGGCGGCCCAGGATGCGGCGCACCGTTTCGCGGCTCCAGAAGGGCAGTTGCGCCGCCCAGTCGCTGTAGGAGTTGTAGATCCAGCGGCGCCCGTCGCGCTCGTGCCCGGCGGTGCAGAGCCAGTAGTGGATCTGCTGGAGCATGAGCGCTTCGTTCATGCCGATGGCGGCGGCCAGGCGGGGCTGGATGATCATTGGGGCTTCGGCGAACATCAATTTGGACGGCGATTCAGGCGTAGCCGGCATACAGGAGCCTCCCAGGTGCTAGAGTGATGAACCGAATCGGGAACCGAGGGCCAACGCCGCCGAGCCGGAGACAGCGCCCGGCGGCCTTACTGAGATCTATTGTAGCACAGATGTTCTATCCGCGCAAGGGATTTGCGCGTTACTGCGGGAGCAATTGTGCGGAGTTGTAGCGCAAGCCGGGACGGCACGCCGGATTACACCGCCGAGGCGCAGAGGGCGCAGAGCGTTTTGGGGTGGGCGTGGCGGGCCAGGCCGGTGATGTCCAGTGTAGGGGCCGGTTTCAAACCGGCTCGCGGCCTGGCTGTGTAGGGGCCGGTTTGAAACCGGCCCGGCCCGCGTGCCACTGCGGTCAGGCGGCCAGCAGGCTGCTCTCGCAGCGCAGGTGATCGCCGATGCCTTGCAGCAGATCGTGAAGGTGCCCGCGCATGGTGCGCGCGTGGCCGGGACCCTGGACGAGTTGGGCCACCCACCAGCCGGCGCCCGGCGCGATGTTGTAGACGCGGTACACGACGAGGCTGCCGCGCGGGTGCGGTTCGACCGTGTACTCGCCCCGGTACCACCACTCGCCCTGGACGGCGAGGCGATGTTGGCGCGGATCGACCTCGACGCGCCCGCCGCCCGGCTGCGCGCTGGTGGCGACAAACGGCTCCGGCCCCACGGCGCGGGCGGCCGCCTGCTTATCCGCAGGGGACAGCAGGGGCGTGCTTGCCAGCAGCACAGACCACACCTGCGCGACGGGCGCGGCGACGATGCCGGACACGCTCCACTGGGCCTGTGTGCGCTTGCTCATCGCGGACCTCCTGGCCCGCCCGGCCCGCCACCAGGCGGCCCAAACGGCGGAGATTGGACGCGGTTGTTCTGGAAGGCGCGGACGCGCCACGCGCCGTCGCGCTTGACCAGCACGGTGGTGTTGACCGACTGCCGGTCGGGGGGCGCTTCCGTTTGCCCGGCCAGCCGCGACCCGCCGCCGCCGATGACCAGGGCCACATCGGGCGCCAGGAACTGGACCCGGTCCGCGACATTGCCGATCCCGCCGAGCTTAGACCCCTTCAACGGGCCGTCAAACAGGAACTGGTGGGCGCGCCCAATGGCCGTGCCGCCCTGGGTATGCGTGCCGGTCACGTCAATGTAATCGGCGTCTGCCATGAACTCAGCGCCATAGGCGGCGCCGTCGCCGCGATTCCAGGCATCCGTGAGCCGGTCAAACACGGCCTGGATGGCCGCTGCGTCGGCGGCGGACGGAGGGTTGGACGGAGAATCGGTGCTCATGGTTCGCTCCTTTTTACTACATCTTGCCTAGTATCTAGATTTGCCTAGATATATGGTTAAGTGTATAATATCCGAGGAGGCCCACTTTGTCAACCCCATCCTCAAAATCAAAGAACAAACGCGAGAAACTACTCGCGGCCGTCATCGCGGCCAGCCGGGAGAGCAGCACCACGGCGGTCTTCTTCCACACCGCCCTGGCCGAACAGGTGGGGCTGGGCGCGACCGAGGCCAAAACCCTCTTCATCCTCAGCAGCCGGGGGCCGCTCACCGCGGGCGAGATC